>JAOUCV010000140.1 GCA_029859555.1 Gammaproteobacteria bacterium | reverse complement strand
AATATTACCGGCCAGTACGGCCTCACCACCATAGCGCTTCACGCCAAGTCGTTTCGATTCTGAATCGCGGCCGTTACGGGTACTGCCGCCTGCTTTTTTATGTGCCATTGAATAGTCCTCTGGATCAGGCGGTTAACCGCTGATACCGGTAATTTCGACTTCAGTGTAGTTTTGACGGTGCCCCATGCGCTTCATGTGATGCTTGCGGCGACGGAACTTGATAATCTCGACTTTTTTGGCACGGCCGTGAGACTTCACTGTCGCTGTTACCTTGCCGCCATCAAGCAACGGAGTACCAATCTTTACATCTTCGCCTTCACCCACCATCAGAACATGGTCGAATTCGACAGAATCACCCTCACCGGCGTCCAATGTCTCTACCCGCAATGTGTCGCCCTGGGTGACGCGATACTGCTTACCGCCTGTCTTTATAACCGCATACATGTCGAAAACTCCAAAATACGTACAAATCATTGTAGAAAAAGGCCGCTAATTCTAATGTTTGCGTCCCGGCAGGTCAATCAAATCCATTCTGGCACAAGGTGGGCAAGCCCGTTAAACTTGTCCGGGTTACAATCCGCGCCATACCGGCAGCCCGGGCGCCGCAGGAAGACTTGAGGACTTATGTTAAAACTTGTTAAAGTTCAATCAGATATACAATTTGTCGACTCGGTGCGAGAACTCCTCTCCGAGGATATGGCAGGTGTTAATGCGCTGATACACAGCTCCCTGCACAGCGACGTGGCCCTGATAAACCAGCTTTCCAACTATATTATTAATAGTGGTGGCAAGCGCCTGAGACCCATGCTGGTGCTACTGGCGGCAAATGCCTGCGGCTACCATGGCAACCAGCATATCAATCTGGCCGCCGTCATCGAGTTTATCCACACCGCCACGCTGCTCCATGATGACGTGGTGGACGCCTCCCAGCTGCGGCGTGGCAACATGACCGCCAATTCCCTGTGGGGCAATGAAGCCAGCATTCTGGTTGGTGATTTTCTGTATTCGCGCGCCTTTGAAATGATGGTAGCTGCCAATGACATGCGCATCATGGAAATCATGTCGCATACTACCAACACGATAGCCGAGGGCGAAGTCCTGCAACTGCTCAACTGCCATGACGCAGACACCACCGAAAGCCGTTATCTGGACGTCGTCAGCCGCAAGACCGCGCGCCTGTTTGAAGCCGCCGCACAGATCGGCGCAGTACTCAGTAACCAGTCTGAAGTTGTTGAAAATGCACTCGCCAGTTACGGCCTGCATCTGGGTATTGCCTTCCAGTTGATTGATGACGTGCTCGACTACAGCGCATCCCCGGAAGATACCGGCAAAAATGTCGGTGACGACCTTGCCGAAGGCAAGCCGACACTGCCGCTAATCCATGCAATTCACAAAGGTACGCCCGGCCAGGCAAAGCTGATTCGCAAGGCTATTGAGAACGGAGGGCATGACAATATGCAGGATGTATGTGCCGTGATTGAATCAACCGGAGGCATCCCGTACACTGCGCAGGCCGCAAAACACGAAGCGGAACTTGCCATTGAAGCACTGAGTCCGTTGCCGGATTCAGCCTATCGGGAAGCATTGTACGGTCTCGCAGAGTTTTCTGTTAACCGCAGCTGTTAAACGTTAAACGGGCAGTAGCGCAGCCTGGTAGCGCACTTCGTTCGGGACGAAGGGGTCGGAGGTTCAAATCCTCTCTGCCCGACCATTTAACAACCGGCTGCAATCAGAAAGGTCCTTGTGAGCGTGGCTCATATATTCTCCAACTCCTTGATACACAGCGACAACATGAGTCACCGCAGCGCTGCACCCCAATGAGCGACTTTCCTCACAACAAAGACCGTCGCGACCCCCGGCGCTTCGATCGCAGGAAATCAACCAACGTTTCCGCCCACCTCGAATTGCTGTCGAAAATGAGCGGCCACCTGGCCGTTACGCTCAATATCGAAGAAACCATCCAGAAAGCACTCGACCTTATCGTACAGTTCGTCAAGGCAGAAGGTGGTGCACTGTTTTTGCTGGACGAAAAAAACAATACCCTGGTGTGCATGGCCAGCGTCGGCCCGGTCGACATTCATGGTATTACACTGAAAACCGGCGAAGGTATCGTCGGCCAGTGTGTCGCAGAAAACAGCAGCCGCATAGTCAGGGATGTACAACAGGATCCCGACTTTGATCATTCTGTGGATGAATCCACCGGTTTTCGGACTCGCTCGATTCTGTGTGCGCCGATGGTCGGACACTTCGAAAAAATTGGTGCTATCGAGCTGGTCAACAAATCCGATGCCAGCGGCCTGTTTTCGGACACCGACCTGTTAATGCTGCAGACACTGGCCTCAGCTGCCGCGCTCGCGATCAGTAACGCACATATGGCCGAAGACCTGGTTGCACAGGAACGCGTCAGCCGCGAACTGGAACTGGCGACCGAAATGCAGCGCAGCCTGTTACCCACCGCCCGCCCTGCGCCATTTCCTGTCTGTGGCATCAACCTGCCTGCCTATGAAATGTCCGGGGACTTTTATGACTTCTTCGAACTCGGTGACGGGCGCGTCTATTTCAGTCTTGGTGATGTTTCCGGCAAGGGTATGGATGCGGCATTGCTGATGTCCAAAACCGCCAGCCTGTTTCGCTGTCTTGGCAAGACGCTGCATGAACCCCATGTGCTGCTGGCGACCATCAACCGGGAGCTTTGCGAAACAGCCATCCATGGCATGTTTGTCACCATGGTCTGCGGCCTGTTTGACCCGGCAAGCGGCGAGGTACAGCTGGCCAATGCCGGTCATGAACCACCGCTGCTGCACGCCCGCAACGGTTCCTTTACAGCCACCCCTGCAAGTGCACCGCCGCTGGGCATCCTGCCACTGGAGGCCGGAGATGACGGTATCCGCAAGGAGACCCTGCACCTCGACGATGGCACGCTGTATATCTTCACGGACGGTGTAACCGAGGGTGATCTGGCAAATGGCAGGCAGCTGGGTGTTGACGGTTTTACTGCAATTATCAGGGAATCCGCCGGACTGCCGGCGGCTGAGCGAATAGAAGCCGTCGTCTCGCGCCTGGGTAACACCGGGCGCACCCGTCATGACGACATCACGCTGCTGGCCATTGACGCATCAACTACTTGTTTAACAGACGATATAACGCATAATAGCGCTCCAATGGTGGTCCTTCATACATTCCCGGCGCGCGCCAGCGAATTACAGGCAGCACGTGAATTCGTCAACAAGGCCTGCGCTGACTGCGGCTGTTCGAAGTCCATGGCTACCGACCTCGTTATCGCGGTTGGTGAAGCCATCCAGAACGTGGTCCGGCATGCCTACAAGGATGTCGAGGCTGGCGAGGCAACATTGGAAATAGTCTGCAAAGACGGCATAATCGAGTTCCAGCTACAGGACTCAGCACCCACGGTAGATCCGGAGAAACTAAAACCGGAATGGCCGGAAGAACCCGGACCCGGCGGTTTGGGCATCTGTATCATCCACGACATCATGGATGAAGTCGAACACCTGCCGGCACCTTCCGGTCAGGGAAACCTGTTACGCATGGTTAAATACATCGAGAGTAATAGAGATGAAACATGAAATTTCACAAAAACAAGACGCCTCTGTAGTCGCCTTTAGTGGCGAGATTGATCTGGAGAGCTCACCGGCAGCACGGGAAATCCTGCTGCAGTGTTTTGAGTCAACCAGCAATGTCATCGTCGACCTGTCGGAAGTGAGTTATATCGACAGTTCCGGTGTCGCCTCACTTGTCGAGGCACTGCAGGCCGCAAAGAAAAGCGGCAGCCGCTTTTCCCTGGCTGCTGCCAGTGAACCCACCCGTCGGGTACTGGAACTCGCGCGACTCGACAAGGTATTCACCCTGTACGATACGGTTGATGACGGATTAACCGACTAACTGTATCAATCCGCATGACAAGCAAGCACAGTATCGACCCGCAATCACACGACATACAGCGCCGAAATCATGCTTAAGTTGCTCGCCAGGCTCGGAGAGAATTTTCTATACCTGCTGGAGACAACCGGCAGAATGGGTATGTTCCTCGGTGCATCCTTTGCCAGTATATTCAGACCACCGTACTCTATTTATGCCATTGTCAGGCAGATCTATTTCTTTGGAGCCCGCTCGGTCACGGTGATTCTCATTGTCGGCCTGTTTACCGGCATGGTGCTTGGTTTGCAGGGCTACCATAATCTGAAGCAATTTGGTTCAGAGGAATTACTGGGTTCAGCTGTTGCCCTCAGCCTGATCCAGGAACTCGGACCGGTACTCACTGCCCTGATGGTGATTGGCCGTGCAGGCTCCGCTATCTGCGCAGAGATCGGCATCATGCGTCACTCGGAACAGATCGACGCACTCGAATGCATGGCCATCGACCCGTTAAAATATCTGGTTGCACCCAAGTTTGTTGCCGCGCTGATATCCCTGCCGGTACTGGCATTTATTTTTAATATCGTCGGTATCTTTGGCGGTTATCTTGCCGGGGTCGTATTACTGGGTGTATCCGAGGGTTCCTATTTTCAGGGCATGTACAACAGCGTGGAATGGGCGGATATCCGCCTGTGCCTGATCAAGTCGTTGATTTTCGGTGTCCTGATCGTCTGGATTTGTACTTTCAAGGGATACTTTCTGCACCTCAGCCGGACCGGCGTATTCGGTGCCGAAGGCGTCAGCCGGGTCACCACTGACGCCGTGGTTTTTGCCTCGGTAAGCATCCTTGTATGGGATTACCTGATAGGTTCATTGATACTTTCGTAACTACAGTTACGGCATATAAAAGCAGCAAACGGAGCAAGCCATGAAAAGAACAAGTCTTGAAATTGTCGTCGGAGCATTCCTGCTGGCGGGTTTTATCAGTTTCTCCTGGCTGGCTGTCAAGATGGGCGACATAAACCCCTTCCAGAGCGAAACCTACCCGATGACGGCACGCTTTACCTCGATCAGCGGACTCAAGGAAGGCTCCACTATTGAACTGGCAGGCGTCGTGGTTGGCAAGGTAAGCCAGATCGAACTGGATGCCGGCGACTATGAGGCGGTGGTGCACCTGAACATAGACAAAACCATTGAACTGACGGATGACAGCATTGCCTCAATCCGCACCTCGGGAATCATCGGAGACAAGTTCATCAAGCTGACGCCGGGCGGTTCGGATATCATGCTGGAAGCCGGTGATGAAATTGATGAAACAGAATCTGCGATCAGTCTTGAAGAACTGGTCAGTAAATACATCTTTGAAAGTGAATAGATAAACACCACGGATATCACCATGAAGAAGTTCTTTATCCTGCTAGTTGCCCTGGGCGTACCGGTTATTGGTATTTGTGGAAGCACGCCTGCCTACACAGAAAACATTACTGCTGAGAACGGAAGCAACTTCCTCATCCTGGCAGCAGCAGACAGTGATGCCGACAGCAAGGAAACAATAGTAGCAGAGGATGATTTTACTGATGATGAACTGCTGTTCCTCGATGAAGATGAAGAATTTCTCGATGTTTATGACCCGCTGGAACCTATCAATCGCGGTATCTTCTGGTTCAACGACAAGCTCTATTTCTACCTGTTAAAACCGGTTGCCAAGGGTTATCGCTGGGTTATGCCCGAGCCCCTGATGCTCGGCATAGGCAATTTCTTTTCCAACCTGGCCAGCCCGATGCGCATGATCAATGCAGGACTGCAGGGAAAATTTGGAGATGCAGGTAATGAATTAACCCGCTTTGCTGTCAATACGACCATCGGTATCGGCGGCTTTTTTGATACCGCCAAGGACCACTTCAACCTGAAGAAGAAAGACGAAGACAGCGGCCAGACACTCGGTTACTACGGTATTGGCCCGGGTCCCTACCTGGTTTTACCGTTCTTTGGTCCCTCCAGTTTCAGGGATGGTGTTGGACTGCTTGCAGATTCCCGCATGGACCTGACCTACTATCTGTGGGAAGACCGTGACTACTGGGCTGCCATTGCCCTGCGGACGGTCAACACGGTCGCGCTTGACAAAGACACCTACGAAGGCATCAAAAGAGACGCACTGGACCCTTATCTGTTCATACGGGATGCCTGGACCCAGTACCGCAAACACCTGGTAGATAAC
>JAOUCV010000139.1 GCA_029859555.1 Gammaproteobacteria bacterium | reverse complement strand
TGATCGAATTGAAGGAGACCCTGCCTTTCTGTTACGCAATCAGTTTTTGATTGAGGAGCAGCGGCAGCTTGAGCAACGGGGTGGTGCCTTGATGGAGAACCGCCCCTGGTAAGTGGAGCGTGTCATCGAATATACGTGCTGCTATGTAATCGAATGTGTTGGTTTGCAAATGTAGCCTGAAAATAACCGGCGGGGGCAAGTAACTTGCGCAACAGAAATTTCGTTCGGATCTTTATCATTTGTTTGTTGCCTGGGTTCCTGTCTGGAGTCAGCCTTGAGGCAGCAGCATTCGGTGTCAAGGTGTCACCTCCCCGCAAAGCGCACAATACCGGTAACCGTCCCTGGGGAAACTTCGAGACGGCCAAACCGGGATTAAACCAGCAGCCGTCGGCAAGGCCGGATCCCCGCTATCCTGGCGCGGCACCCGGTACCGGCTGGTATCCGGCCCAGATGCCCGGGAGTCCGGCTGCAAACGTCGACCCGGTTGTTGAAGTCAGCACCCTTGAATCCGTGTTGTACGAGCAACAGAACGTTGTTTATACCGTTCGGGTTGTTAGCAGGGAGAACCTGAAAACACTGATTCCTGTGATCCCGCGTATCGAGGGTGCGATACTGGACAAGGTGGATGGCCCTGTCGCCAGCACACGCTATTCCAGGCAGAGTAATAACCTGGAAATTATTAACGAATATCATTTCAAGCTGACACCGCTTCGCTCTGGTGAGATTGTTATCCCGGCAATCGGTTTCAAGGGCAGCCATGTTGAAAAAAGGCCATTGTACGGTGCGCAGGGAAAACCGGCCGGCAAGACCGCAAACAAATTTTCTATTAGCGCCGACAGCCCGTTGAAATTACAGGTGCTACCGGCTGACCCTGCAGTTACTCCCTGGTTGCCGTTGAATGATCTGAAACTACGGGTATACATGCTCGATAACGTGCCGGCCAAGGCAGGTGCTCCGGTGACACTTACCCTTGAACTGATAGCCAGGGGAGCGCTGGGTAGTCAGCTGCCATCGCTGGAATCGCAGCTCAAGAGCGATGACTTCCGGGTCTATCGGGATTCTGTCGATACACGTAACGAGGTGTCTGCCGGTGGATCGGAATTGCGTGGCAGTCGTAAGGAAACCTATACGATTATTCCTTTAAAGGACGGCTGGATAGAGCTTCCCGAAATGCAGGTTGCATGGTGGGATGTCGACACAAAAGCCCCGATGCTGGCCAGCTATGCCATTCAGTCTCCTGTTGTAAAAGGGCGCAGCACGGATGGTGCAAGCGACACCCCGGTATTTTCTGCTGCTGTCTTCTGGACACCGCTGTTGATTTTCGCGGCACTGGTTGCAGCCTACTGGCTGCGTGCCTGGGCGCGTACACGGCCGTATCTTCAGGCGCTTGGCAACAGGGCGCGCAACTGGCTGTCGGCAACCGGGCGGCGCGGGATGCAGCATGCAGCCGTGGTCGGCAAGCAACTTGTGCCCGCCGTTTCCCTGGGCAAACTGCGCCTGCTTGTTGCATCGGTTATGCCGAAAACCGTCAAGCTGTGGATGTGCGCACGTTGTCTTGATGGCGAGGACAGGCCGGAGGCGTGGTGTGTGCAGTTCAGGTCAAGGATTTGCGAGCAGCTCGATATGTCTCAACATGCACCTATCACGTCCATCATCGAAAAAATTATTGAGGCGCAACCGCAAGCTGAGCCTGCCAGGCTACGTGCACTGGCGCGGTCAATGGACAAGGCGGTTTATGGTTCAGGTGCACTGGATTTTGCTGCATGGAAGAAGGACTTCAGATACCAGCTGCGTCCTCGTCTGTATCGGCGTCGGCAATCTCTGTTGCGACGTGCAAGTCGCGCACTTCCTGCGCTGAATCCACACGGTGCGCAGGTCTCCAGGTAAACAGGGGGAGGCGGCGGGTTACCTGCTAATCAAGTAGCAGTTCGGCCAGTTACGGTGTCCAGTGCTGCGGGTTGAGCAGGCAGCCTTCTTCGTCTCTCGTCTCTCGTCTCTCGTCTCTCGTCTCTCGTCTCTATGGCAATATCTGTGCCGTTCAGATTCAGGCCCATCATGTTTCTTCCTGTTGCTGTAGCCAACGGATAATAAATACGGCAATGGCCCGGGTATCGTTAATATCGAGTACCGGTAATGTACCGGCATCCAGCGGGTGGTCACAGGCGATGGCGATAATCGCCGGGTCGTCCGGATGCAGCAGTGTTTTACCCAGTGCTTCGCGGTGCAGTTCGATTTTCGCAAATGGCACGCGTTTGAAGCCCTCAACCAGTATCAGGTCAACTGTTTCCAGCTCGAGGCGCGTAATCAGTTCGTCGAGACGTGGTTCCTGTGGTGTGGAGTTTTCTGTCATCAACGCCATGCGTTGATCGGAGGCTATCAACATTTGCTGAGCGCCAGCCTTGCGCAGGCGATAGCTGTCTTTGCCGGGTTTGTCGACCTCAAAGGCATGGTGGGCATGCTTCACCATAGCGATGCGGATGCCCTGCTCAAGCAGTTGCGGGATCAGTTTTTCCAGCAGCGTGGTTTTTCCTGTACCACTGAAGGCAGCAAAGCCGAGGATTGGTTTGGCTGTATTCATATGACGAAGTACCCGGGAAACAGCAATTCAAGGGGGCAGAGTAATTGAACATTATTGTTGAATCAACCGAGCCTGACCCCATTGATAGTGCCATTGATACTGGAGTCAGCGGATACGGTAACTGTAGTGGCAATCCACGCATGCGCTGGTTATGCGCTGGTAGGCAATCAGTGTTTTCTTCATGTTGCCATGCCTGGCTGCAGTGACAAGCTGTGCCGCAGCATCATGCAGTTCCCAGCCGATTTCCCGCATTTTTTTCGGCATGTGCCGTCCGGGCCGCATTTCCTTGTCCTGGTACTTGCTCAGCAGACTCCGGCCCATGCCGTTTTCTGCAACATCTGCAGCAGCTGGCAAATCATTTTCAGCCAGGTAGCGGTTAATTTCGTTCAATACCGCAAGGTGATCGAGCATGTCTTCCTGCAGTATCTGGCGTGCCTTTTCAGGCATTTCGACATAGCTGCGCAAATCTATGAATTGTGACTCGGGCGCTGCTTCGCTCACGTCTGTGTCGTCATCCAGTGAGGTACAGTACACAGTAAGTGGAACTGACAGGACGGCCAGCGTTACCAGCCAGACAAGTTTTTTGCCGGTAGACGGAGTGCCTGTTGATGATTGGAGTTTGTTCATATTTTTCCTGTTCCTGATGTTCTACCTGAAAGATATACATAAACTCGCTGGTAATCGTTGATGCAGGTCAAGCAGCCATGCAATCCGGGCTGACGATAAGCAGGTTTCTTTGTTTTTCGGTTTTTATACTCTGTTATTCAGTCGGTTACTGGTATCCAGGCGCTGTCTGTCAGTTGCTGGTGATCCCGCCATCTTCAGGACCGAAAATATAAAAGGCATTCTGCGAATGCCGGTATTCGGGTCGCGGTACTGGCTGCTGGATGCGAACACGCCATGGAAGCGGCTGAGCTTGTCCCCGGGTTTCAGCACAAGGGCGGCGAGCCTGGACAGCCGTGAATCTGCCCGCGTTGATTGACTGCTAGCCGAGCATCACCCTGCTGCTCAAACGAGAGTCGCTGCTCGAGGCGCCGACAAGCAGTTCAAAACTACCTGCTTCGGCAACCCAGTCCCCGGCGTCCGGTGACCAAAAGCTGAAGGCCTCCTTGTCGAGACTGAGAGTGACGGTCTTCGCCTCGCCAGCTTCAAGCTGCACTCTCTTGAAGCCCTTTAATTCCTTGAGCGGGCGCGGCAGCGAAGATTCCTCGTCACGCACGTAGAGCTGGGCAATCTCGGCTCCAGCCTGGCTGCCTGTATTCGTAATCGTGAAGCAGACATCCAGGGTATCTTCTGCAGAAAAAACAGCCTGCGATACCTTGATATCCGAGTATTCAAACTTCGTATACGAGAGACCGTGACCGAACGGATAAAGCGGTTCAATCTGTTTGCTCTCGTACCAACGGTAGCCAACAAAGATTCCCTCGTCATAGTGAATATCGTACTTCTCGCGGGCCGCTTCCCAATTATCGTTATCACCAGAGTAGAGGTGCTCGCCTTCGGGTATATAGTCGGGATCTACAGTGTCGGCGAACTCTCGCTCGATAGTGATGGGCAGTTTGCCTGACGGGTTGGTCTTGCCGGACAGGATTTCCGCGACCGCGGTGTGCCCGTTTTGACCGTTGTACCAACAGTAGACGATGGCGGCCGACCTTTCATACCAATCAGTCATGCGAATCCCCGAACCACTGTGCACGAGGATGACCACGTTTGAATTCAGGCTGACCACTTTACGAATCCAGCGCTCCTCGTAATTCCCCATCGCAAAGGGGCGGTCCCAGCCTTCGCTATCCAGAGTGCCAATGTTGAGAATAATTTTTTCGGCGGCGGCAATTCGCTCCCAGGCGGGAGCCTTTTCATAAACGATGCGCTCACCAAACTCTGACTTCAACGCATCGAGGAGCTGCACCGTATCATATCCGTCCACTTGAGCCGCGCCGCCACCGTGAGCCTTGGTCTCGACGAAATCGCCAGTTAAAAGGATCTCGTCCGCGCCGACGAGCGGCAGAATACCGGCTTCGTTGCGCAGAAGCACCGTGCCCTCGCGAGCGGTTTGCAAAGCGACTTGTTCATGTTGTGGAAAGTTGGCGACCAGGTCCGGGCGTGGTTCGAGGTCGAAGAGGTTCATCGACTTGAGTGTGGTGAGAATACTCTTAACCATGCGGTTAACATCCGCCTCCTCTACTTCCCCGGAGCGGACCCTGTCAGCGAGTCCGATGGTCGCGAGGCAAGCGGGCATCTCAAGGTCCTGGCCGGAACTGGCAACCTTTGCACCATCGAATACAGACCACCAGTCCGTCATCACCAGCCACTTGAATCCGAGGTGATCGCGCAGCAAGCCCTTGATCACCTGTTCGCTCTGCCCGGCCCATTCGCCGTTGACAAGATTGTAGGAAGTCATGGTCGCCAGCACGCCGGCGTCGATAGCTGCCTTGAAGGCGGGCATGTAGATTTCGTTGAGCGTGCGCTGGTCGATGATGGAATTACTCTTGCGGCGGAAGTAGTCGGTGTTGTTGGCAAGGAAGTGTTTAATGGTCGCAACCACGCCGGTATCCTGAACCCCCTTGATGTATTTCTCGATCATGCGGGAGATCAGAAACGGATCTTCACCGAAGTACTCGAAATTTCGCCCGCACTGTGACTGACGATAAATATTGAATCCCGGTCCGAGCAAGATACCCACGCCTGCTGCGAGAGATTCCTCGGCCACACTCCGGGCATACACTTCGGCAAGCTCCGGGTTCCAGGTCGCAGAGAGCTGCAGCGGACAAGGGAACGCGGTCGATTTCTCGATCGGGTTCTGGTAAGTGAATTCGTTAAAACGATGCCGCAGATGGATGCCAGCGGTCGCATCACTCATCATGACCCGCTTCACGCCAAGCCGTTCGATGGCCTTGGTGTAAAAGATGTTCTCTCCCCCGACGTAGTCGCATTTTTCGTCGAGGGTCATTTGAGAGAGAATGCCCTCTGCCCAGGCGCTTGATTCTTCGTAGGAGTTTATCGGGTACATGATGTCTTTGGATTTGGTGTGATTTGGGGCTGGAACCAGGGTTCTATTCAGCTGCTTGATCCGCTCCAGATAAAACACAGCAGTGTATAGGAACACTATCCCCTGTGAAATCCCCTGAACCGAATTGGTGCGCAAGGACAGCTCTCGCGTTTTTCCAGCAGCACTCGGAGTGCAATCACTTCTTTGCGCGGATCAGAGCGGGATACTTAATCAAAGAGCTCAGTGTCGACCTCAAAGGCATGCTGGGCATACTTCACCATGGCGAGGTGCATGCCCTGCTCAAGCAGCGTGGTTTTCCTGTGCCACTAAAGGCATCAAAGCCGAGCATGGCTGAGATCATGTGACGAAGTTTCCCGGAAACAGCAGGCGGCCGGGAAAGCCCGGTTGCAACAGGTAGCCCTCAACATGGTTGTTGTAGTCTTCGCGCACGCCGCGCACCAGTATCACGCCGGAAATATAAACGCCCGGTAATAACAACAACAGGATTAGCTGCAGATAGGTGGCTTTTATTGACCATGCCGCA
>JAOUCV010000138.1 GCA_029859555.1 Gammaproteobacteria bacterium | reverse complement strand
TCTGGCTGCCACAGCCGACCCCGCCAGACCAGCATGTTAAATGCTATAACATATTATAAATAAAGGTGTTTTGATGAAGACTGGCTCGCTGCCTGCAAGACAAGGCCTGTACGACCCTGCCAATGAACACGATGCCTGCGGTGTTGGCTTCGTGGCCAATTTCAAAGGACGTAAAAGCCATCAAATAGTGCGCCAGGGCCTCACTATCCTGGAAAACCTGACGCATCGCGGCGCCGTTGGCGCAGACCCGAAAGCCGGGGATGGTGCTGGCATACTGATTCAGATACCTGATGATTTCCTGCGCGCCTGCTGTGTTGATCTTGGCATCAAGCTGCCCGAACCTGAACATTACGGCGTCGGCATGATGTTTCTGCCGCAACCGGTCAACAGCCGTAACCAGTGCGAAACACTGATCGAACAAACGCTGGCCGAGGAAGGCCAGATCCTGCTGGGCTGGCGTGATGTCCCGACTGATAATGACGATCTCGGTGACAGTGTCAAGCAGGTTGAACCGGTCATCCGCCAGGTGTTCATCGGCCGCGGTGATAACTGCACAACCACCGACGACTTCGAACGCAAATTGTTTATCATCCGCAAGCGTGTTGAACACGCCGTGCGCGCAGCCAAAATGCCGGGCGGCGAATGCTTTTACGTGCCCTCCATGTCAGCACGCACCCTGTGTTACAAGGGCATGCTGCTGGCCAACCAGGTCAATACCTACTACAAGGATCTTAACGACGAGCGCATGACCTCGGCGCTGGCACTGGTACACCAGCGTTTTTCCACCAATACATTTCCATCATGGGATCTGGCACATCCGTTCCGCATGATCGCCCATAACGGCGAAATCAACACCATGCGCGGCAACATCAACTGGATGAATGCACGCCGTCACTCCATGGCCTCGGAACTGTTTGGTGATGACCTGCAAAAACTCTGGCCGCTGATTGCCGAGGGTCAGTCCGACTCCGCCTGTTTTGACAATGCCCTGGAACTGCTGGTGACCGGTGGTTACTCCATGGCACATGCCATGATGCTGCTGATCCCGGAAGCCTGGGCCGGCAACCCCCTAATGGACGAGGCACGCCGCGCTTTCTACGAATACCACGCTGCAGTGATGGAACCGTGGGACGGTCCGGCTGCGGTCGCCTTTACCGACGGCCGCCAGATCGGCGCAACACTGGACCGCAACGGCCTGCGTCCGGCACGTTACCTGATCACCAACGATGATCTGGTAGTGATGGCCTCTGAAATGGGTGTACTCGATATTGCCGAGGAGCGCATCGTCAAGAAATGGCGCCTGCAACCCGGCAAGATGTTCCTGATCGACATGGAACAGGGCCGCATCATTGATGACAGCGAACTCAAGAATGAACTTGCCAGCTGTCACCCTTATCCGGAATGGCTGAAGAAGACCCAGATCCAGCTGAAAAACCTGCCGGGTGAAATCAGCCCGATGGTGCCGGACCAGGCAACCCTGCTCGACCGTCAGCAGGCGTTCGGTTACACCCAGGAAGACACCAAGTTCCTGATGACACCGATGGCCGCCACCGGCCAGGAAGCGATCGGCTCGATGGGTGCCGACAACCCGGTTGCGGTACTCTCCAACAAGTCGAAGCCGCTGTCGAATTACTTCAAGCAAAACTTTGCACAGGTGACCAACCCGCCGATTGACCCGATTCGTGAAGAACTGGTGATGTCGCTGGTTTCCCTGATCGGTCCGCGTCCCAACCTGCTCGGTCATGAATCTGCCGGCGAGCACATGCGCCTTGAAGTAAGTCAGCCGGTCCTGAGCAATACCGACATCGAACGCATTCGCCATATCAAGGACCACACCGATGGTGCCTTCAGGACCAAAACGCTCGATATCTGCTATCCGGCCACCAATGGGGCTGACGGTATGCAAGCAGCGCTGCGCGCCGTCTGTGAACAGGCTGAACAGGCAGTCCGCGAAGGCTATAACATCCTTATATTGTCAGACCGCAGCATGGACATTGACCACATTGCCATTCCTGCATTGCTGGCAACCTCCGCCGTTCATCACCACCTGGTTCGCCAGGGGCTGAGGACCGAAGCCGGGCTGGTCGTAGAAACCGGTGCAGTGCGAGAAGTACACCAGTTTGCCACGCTGGCCGGTTATGGCGCCGAGGCCATCAACCCCTATCTCGCCTTTGAGACACTGGAATCAATGCGCGCAGACCTGCCGGAACAACTGGACTCTGATGAAGTTCAGAAACGCTACATCAAGGCGGTCGGTAAAGGCCTGCTCAAGGTTATGTCAAAGATGGGCATCTCGACCTACCAGTCCTACTGTGGCGCACAGATCTTCGATGCTGTTGGCCTCAGTACAGAATTCGTCGACAGCTGGTTCACCGGCACCGCCACCACCATTGAAGGTATCGGCCTGCAGCAGGTTGCCGAGGAAACCGTACGCTGGCACCGTGATGCCTACGGCAATGCACCTATCTACCAGCATAGCCTGGATGTCGGTGGCGACTATGCCTTTCGCCTGCGTGGCGAACAGCACATGTGGACACCCGACAGCATCACCAAGCTGCAACATGCTACCCGCGCCAACGATGCCACCACCTTTCGGGAATTTGCAAAGCTGGTCAACGAACAGAACAAGCACTTGCTGAACCTGCGCGGCCTGTTTGAATTCAACTGCAGCAATGACCCGGTACCACTGGATGAGGTCGAACCGGCCAGTGAAATCGTCAAGCGGTTTTCTACCGGTGCCATGTCATTCGGCTCGATCTCCTACGAGGCGCACAGCACGCTGGCAGTTGCCATGAACCGTATCGGCGGCAAGTCCAACACCGGTGAAGGCGGTGAATTAGCAGAACGTTTCAAGACCATGGAGAACGGTGACTCAAAACGCTCCGCCATCAAGCAGGTCGCTTCCGGCCGCTTTGGGGTAACCACCGAGTACCTGGTCAACTCGGACGTTATCCAGATCAAGATGGCGCAAGGTGCCAAGCCCGGCGAAGGCGGACAGTTACCCGGTCACAAGGTCGACGCGACCATTGCCAGGGTAAGGCATTCAACTGCCGGGGTCGGACTGATTTCGCCGCCGCCGCATCACGATATTTATTCCATTGAAGACCTGGCACAGCTGATCCATGATCTCAAAAACGTCAACTCGCAGGCCGATATCAGCGTCAAGCTGGTCGCAGAAGTCGGTGTTGGCACCGTTGCCGCGGGCGTCTCCAAGGCGCACGCCGATCACGTCACCATTTCAGGTTTTGACGGCGGTACCGGCGCCAGCCCGCTGACGTCTATCAAGCATGCCGGCTCTCCCTGGGAAATCGGCCTCGCTGAAACCCACCAGACGCTGGTGATGAACAACCTGCGCAGCCGCATAGCCGTACAGGTCGACGGCGGCCTGCGCACCGGTCGCGATGTCGTGGTAGGCGCATTGCTGGGTGCCGATGAATTCGGCTTTGCCACCGCGCCACTGATCGTTGAAGGCTGCATCATGATGCGCAAGTGTCACCTGAATACCTGCCCGGTTGGTGTTGCCACCCAGGACCCTGAACTGCGCAAGCGCTTTACCGGCAAACCGGAACATGTGGTGAACTACTTTTTCTTCGTCGCCGAGGAAATCCGCGAACTCATGGCAGAACTCGGTTTCCGCAGTTTCGATGACATGATCGGTCAGTCACAACACCTGAACATGCGCAAGGCAATTGATCACTGGAAGGCGCAGGGGCTGGACTTCTCGCGCGTGCTGCACAAACCGGAAGCGGGACCCGGTGTCGGCATTTACCATACCGAAAAGCAGGACCACGGCCTCGACAAGGCGCTCGACAACGAGCTGATCGCATTGTCACGCGAGGCACTGGACAACAAAAAGGCCGTAAAAATAGACTTGCAGGTGTGCAATACCAACCGCACGGTTGGCACCATGCTGTCCGGTGAAGTAGCAAAGCGCTACGGACACGTCGGCCTGCCTGAAGACACCATCAGCATCACCCTGCGCGGCACCGCCGGCCAGAGTTTTGGTGCCTTTGTATCTCACGGCATCAGTATCGAGCTGATCGGCGAAGGCAATGACTATGTCGGCAAGGGACTCTGCGGCGGACGCCTGGTGGTCTACCCGCCGGCAGAGACACCGATCGTGGCAGAGGAAAACATTATTGTCGGCAACACCGTACTCTACGGCGCCATCAGCGGTGAGTGCTACTTCCGTGGTGTTGCCGGTGAACGCTTTGCCGTGCGCAACTCGGGCGCAACCGCCGTTGTTGAAGGTGTTGGTGATCATGGCTGTGAATACATGACCGGTGGCGTCGTGGTGGTACTGGGTGAGTCCGGCCGCAACTTTGCAGCCGGCATGAGTGGTGGTATCGCCTACGTACTCGACCAACAGGGAGATTTCGAACAGCGCTGTAATCTGGCCATGGTCGATCTTGAACCGGTCCTTGCTGAAGACGACGCGCTGGAAAACATGGAACACCAGGGCGGCGACCTTGAGACACACGGTCTTGTCGACATCAGTCATGACATGTCACGCAATGATGCATTGCGCCTGCGACTGCTGATTGAAAGGCACACGCACTATACCGGCAGCACCCGTGGCCGGCAGATACTTGATAACTGGAGAGATTACTTGCCGAAATTTGTAAAAGTCATGCCGGTTGACTACCGCCGCGCACTGCAGGAAATGCAGGCGGCACAGGCTGCCACCGGGCAAGCAGCCCAGGGAGGACACTAGGTCATGGGTAAACCCACAGGCTTTCTGGAGTACGAACGACTGGATCGCAGCTATGCGCCGGCGGCCGACCGTGTTCAGCACTACAAAGAATTTGTTATCCCGCTGGAAGAAAATGAACTCAGCCTGCAGGGTGCGCGTTGCATGGATTGCGGCATCCCCTTCTGCCACCAGGGCTGCCCGGTCAACAATATCATTCCCGACTGGAACGACCTGGTTTACCAGGGCAACTGGCAGGAAGCACTCACTGTGCTGCACTCAACCAACAACTTTCCTGAATTTACCGGACGTATTTGCCCGGCACCCTGCGAAGCCGCCTGCACACTGAATATCGACGACAACCCGGTCACCATCAAAACAATAGAGTGCGCCATCGTCGACAAGGGTTGGGAGGAAGGCTGGATACAACCGCAGATTGCCGCGCACAAGACCGGCAAGCGGGTTGCCATTGTCGGTTCAGGACCTGCCGGCATGGCTGCCGCACAGCAACTGGCGCGCGCCGGACATGAAGTTGACCTGTATGAGAAAAATGACCGTATCGGCGGGCTGATGCGTTATGGCATACCCGACTTCAAGATGGAAAAGAACATTATCGACCGGCGCGTCGCGCAGCTGCAGGCTGAAGGTGTAGCCTTCCACACGGACACCCACATTGGTGAAACCATGCCTGCCAAAGAACTGCTCGACGCATTCGACGCAGTCGTTCTCGCCGGCGGTTCTGAGCATTCACGTGACCTGGAAGTACCCGGCAGAGAACTGGATGGCGTGCACTTTGCCATGTCCTTTCTGCCACAGCAGAACAAGCGCAACGAGGGTGAAACCATTGACCCTGCTATTGCGCTGTCAGCCAGCGGCAAGCATGTAATCGTCATCGGTGGCGGCGATACCGGCTCCGACTGTATTGGCACCTCCTTCCGCCAGGGCGCGCTGTCGGTAACACAACTGGAAATCCTCCCACAGCCTCCGGAAAAGGAAAACAAGGGACTGACATGGCCGGACTGGCCCAACAAGATGCGCACCTCAAGTTCACAGGACGAAGGTGCTGTTCGTGACTGGTCGGTTGCCACCAAATCTATCGATGGTAAAGACGGCAAGGTAACCGCCATCAACTGCGTCCGGCTGGACTGGAAAAAGGATAACAACGGGCAGTGGAAAATGACCGAAGTCGAGGGCAGCGAATTTCAACTCAAGGCTGACCTGGTGCTGCTGGCGATGGGATTTGTTCACCCGCTGCATGCAGGCATGCTAGAGCAACTGGATCTAAGCCTGGATCCGCGCGGCAACGTACAGGCCAACACCGAGCAGTACCAGACTTCAACCGACAAGGTGTTCTCGGCCGGCGACATGCGCCGCGGCCAGTCGCTGGTGGTGTGGGCCATTCGCGAGGGGCGGCAGTGTGCACGGGCAGTGGATGAATTT
>JAOUCV010000137.1 GCA_029859555.1 Gammaproteobacteria bacterium | reverse complement strand
TCCGCCGCTGCTTTTCAACGCATCAACCCTGCACGCGCACCAGGGCTATCGCTTTGCGCTTTACCGTCGCCAGGGCGGACACTGGCCGGAACTGGGCACACAGGACGAGCGTGAATGGGTTGGCCGTTTTATCGCGCGCATACATGCGGTCGGTGCAACCCGGCCATTCGAACATCGGCCACAGCTGGACATAGAAAGTTTCGGTCATGCATCTGTCTGCTTTCTGCTTGAACAGGAATTTATACCGGCACACATTGAAACTGCATATCGCACCCTGACTGAAGACCTGTTACAACAGATCAGCAGCGCCTATAACAATGCGGGAGATATTCAGAAAATACGTCTGCACGGTGACTGCCATCCGGGCAATATTCTGTGGACAGATGATGGACCCCATTTTGTCGATCTGGATGACTGCAGAACCGGCCCGGCGATACAGGATATCTGGATGCTGATCTCGGGTGACCGCCATGAGATGCAAACGCAACTGATCGATATTATGGAGGGTTACTTGCAGTTCCATGACTTTGATTATCGTGAACTGCTGCTGATAGAGCCGCTGCGCACCTTGCGGATCCTGCACTATGCGGCCTGGCTGGCACGTCGCTGGGAAGACCCGGCCTTCCCCAGGGCCTTTCCGTGGTTTAATACCGCACGTTACTGGGAAGAGCACATCCTGGCGCTGAGAGAGCAGGCCAGCCTGTTGAACGAACCGGCGCTTGTGATTTAACCAAACAGGGAGAACCCTGCCGTGGCAACCACTCTGGCAATCGCATTTGTCGCCGTCCTGCATCTGCTGTTCATGGTGCTGGAAATGTTTTTCTGGACCCGGCCCCTCGGCCGTCGCATCTTCGGACTGGGTCATGAACTGGCCGGAAAAACAGCTGCGTTGGCAGCCAACCAGGGGCTTTATAACGGTTTTCTTGCTGCCGGCCTGATATGGGGACTATTGCCTGCACAGCGAACTGCAGCAATCAGTATATTTTTCCTGAGTTGTGTGATCGTGGCCGGGGTATTTGGCGCCATCACGGTGAAACGCAGCATCCTCTACATACAGGCCTTGCCCGGCGCCATTGCACTGGCCCTGGTGCTGCTGTCAGGCTAACTGCTTTGTAGCAAGCGCCATGTCATGCAACGCTTGTGGCCTTGAGATACCGTAACCCTGCGCGTAATCAACACCAATCTCGGCAAGCTTTGCAAGAATGCCGTCATTCTCGACAAACTCGGCGATAGTTTTTGTACCGATGACTTCTCCAAGCTGATGAATTGAGTTGACCATTGCACAGTCAATCGCATCGGTTTCCATATCCCGAACGAAACTGCCATCGATCTTTAGATAGTCTACGGGCAGGTTTTTAAGATAAGAGAAAGAACTCAGGCCACTGCCAAAATCATCCAGCGCGAAGCGACAACCCAGCCGTTTCAACTCGTTGATAAATCCGGTGGCTGCACGCAAGTTGGCTATCGCTGCTGTTTCGGTGATCTCAAAACAGACTACAGCGGGTGGCACCTCATGGATAATAAACTGGTTTTTTATAAAATCCAGAAAACCGGCATCCGTAACTGAAGCACCGGAAAGATTGATTGAAATCGTATCCAGCTTGTCTACCTCGACAGTGGTATGTTCGGCATACCAGGAAAAGGTATGAGCGACTACCCAGCGGTCCAGACTGGTAATAAGGTTATAGCGCTCTGCTGCCGGCAAAAAAGTATCAGGAGGAACAATATTACCCTCCTCATCAAGCATCCTTACCAGCACTTCAAAATGGCGTCCTGCAGCAACATTCGGCTTGACCGGCACAATATCCTGGTAATAAAGCGTCAGGCGGTCAGTCTTGATTGCGTCAGTCAGTCGCGTTACCCATTTCATTTCATCATGCCGGCGCGCCAGGTGCTCATCACCCGGTTCATAGATACGAAAGCGATCACCACCGGAGTCTTTCGCCGCATAACAAGCCAGGTCTACCTGACTCATGATATGCGCAAGACTCTCGGACGCCATTGTGACCTGCGCCAGGCCGATACTTACACACACATCATAGGAGCGGTCACAACTGCTAAAATTGACTTTTCGAATAGCCGTTAACATACTGCCAGCAATTTCTTCCGCAGCAGAAAGCGTACAGTTCTTCAACAAAATACCGAACTCATCACCACCGATACGACCGAGCACATCGGAATCACGCAGGCAGCCCTGCAGGGCTGTCGCCACACTCCTGATCATATCGTCCCCTGCCTCGTGGCAGCAGGTGTCGTTAATAATCTTCAACTTGTCTATGTCAAGCTGGCAAACCACGTGTGACTCAGCTGCCTGCCGCGTTGATTCGATTGCAAACCCGAGCCGTGACTCAAATTCAGTACGGTTAATCAGGCCGGTAAGTGTGTCATGTGTTGACTGATAACTGATCTCTCTTTCCATCATCCTGGTTTCGGTGACGTCATGGATCACCAGGATCACACCGAGCGCGGATCCGCTGTCTGCCAAAATAGGAGAAGCAGAATACTGAATGGATAAACTCCCCCCGTCATGCCGCTTCAGGGAAACATCCCTGTTCATCTTGACGGTCTCGCCATAGGCCAGGCACTGTCGTATCGGATCCTCGACTTCCTCGCGACTGTCCTCGCTGAACAGGCAGAAAATACGTTGTATCGGCAGCCCTCTGGCTATTTCACTATCCCAGCCGGTTAACTTCACCGCACTCGGATTAAGATATTCGATCTGACCATTCATGTCCGTGGTTATTACCGCATCAGCAATCGAATGCAGTGTCACCTGCGCATGTTCCCTTGCCTGGTTTAATTCAAACTCATTCTGCTTTCGCTCGGTAATATCGAGGATATAGCCGGCATAATGCGACAATGCACCGGTCTCGTCACGTAACGGAACAGTGTAGTCATAAACCCAGCGAACCGTACCATCATGACACAACAGGCGATAATCAATAGCCGAGAACTGAACACCAAGTTCACTCCTCTCTTTTTCTGACTCGCTATATCTTTGCACGTCATTGGGATGGATTATATCGATATAGGACTTTCTTCCTTCTACCAGCTCCCTGCTGTCATAGCCAAATTGCGAGACTGCCTCGGATACATATTCAATGGTGCGTGAAGCTGTTCCTGCCCAGCGAAACACCGTCACCGGACCCTCGGTAAACAACTGCCGTTCGCGCAACAACTGGTCCTGCGCACTCTGACGGGAACATGCCTCGTTCTCCAGCGCCATATTGTTTGCCGCTGCTTCCTGCAACAAACCCTTGTTCTCTTCACGAAGCTGCAATGTTTGTATAACACTGTCGTTGTGGTTACGCGCAAATATCACCAGCACACCGGCAAACAGCATTATCAGCAGCCCCAGGTTGTCGCTGATACTGTTGCTGTGCACAAGCAGTGACTGCGCAGGAATAAGAATAGCCGGCACCATGAAAGCGATATACACCGACAACATGGCCGCGTATGAAGAAATAGCCCCGGCAAGCACACCGGCAAGACTCATAATAACAAGGGTCTGGTGGACAACCGGCCACGAGAACTGGAAGAAAAGCCCGATACAACCCCAGACAACACCCGACACAAGCGCACCCGTCAAAAACAGAACTGACCAGCGTGCATGCTTCCTGTTCTCGGGAGTCGCATTGCGATATTGATGTACCAGCCAGAGACGGGCGACTGTCTGCAGGGTTTGCGCACCCAGCCACACCAGTAACATATCGTGCCCCGCCTGCCCCCACAAACCTAACGTTACCAGTACTGCAACGGCATAAGCGGCAGACACCGCAACGGGAGCCTGGGTGTAGACAAGATCAACCTGCTGACTATCCAGCTCCGATTCAAAGATCCTTACCCCGGGAGCAGCAAGTTGTCCGCTACCCAGATATTTGTTACTGCCTGGCTGTGTTTCCTGCACCGTTATCCCCACTCAAATTCCCTGTATAGCCAGTGTTTTCTGCGCACGTGCAGAAAACACACAACTGTGCCTTGCTAAAGGTATCGGATAGTTAAAAGGAAAATTGAGAGTTCAGATGCGACTTCATTGTGACCCTTGTCACAGTCCCATACAGCACCCGGAAAATACATACATCCTGTTGTTATATATAGTATTTTAAAACCAGCTTGCAAACATCGCCTGCAACCGGCTAAACCAGCCAGGCGGCTCTCCGCAAGCCTTGCTGATCTCGATAGTCAGTCCGCTACCGTAGTGGCTGGTATCCACCTGCGCGTTACTTCTCACCAGCAATCCTGACTGTGCCCGGTACACACGGTACAGAAAACCTTCCTGCATGAGTTCGTACACGGAACTGCCATAAAGCGTGTCGACCAGAGAGAAACGACCGCCATAACCCTGCAGGATTGCTGGCAGGTCAATACCACCCTCCTTGTAGAGCTGATAGCTCAGATGCGGCCCGGCATTCTCGTCCTGCACATCAAGATAACGCCCTCCCAGACGCTCTATGCGATACATGGAATCAAAACCCAGCAGGTTCACCCATGAATGCCATTTCAGAAACCGTGCATCCAGGCGCCACTGTTCACCATGAAGCAGAAACTTCTCGGGGTGACAGAAATCCCCATAAGCAATAGTTGCCTCGTATTGCTCTGCACCGATCTTCCTGAATTGCAATTCCGCAATAGGTGATTCGTCCGTCAGGCGGTGGAAGGTATACAGATTTGATCCTGCCAGCAGCAGCACCAGGAACCCGAAAAGTCCCAGACTGGTTAGTGGAAACAGCAGTGTACGTCTTATCATTCAGGAACAGTACCGAGCTTGTCCTGCAGCAGGCATGCCAGCAGATAATCTGCCTGGGAATTATTTTCCGTCAGTCTCAGCGTCATCTTTTGGGAAATCAGCAAAGGTATCTTTCACACGCCGGGTGGTAGTCAGATAGAAAATAATATACAGCGCAATGGCCAGCTGCCCCCATCCCAGCATGTTGATACTGTGTGTCAGATCCAGCATAAACGGCACGAAAATAATAACCACGTTCAATACCGCCGTCACCAGCAGCAAGGTCCTGCCGCCATGCCATATCTTCCGTACCAACCGAGATGCACCGGGTTTTCTTTTGGCATAGGAAAACATCAACAATAACACTGGAATAGTTGCAGCAAAGGCAATGAAAAGGCCAAAATCATTTGGATATACCAGATCTTTTAGACCGCTCACACTGTCAGATTTTGCTCCCCGGCCCATCTGAATAGATGATATCTGCAAAATAAAAGGTCGTAAAAAATAAAGCACAATCAGCCACATATCGAAATTCGGCTTCAGACTCATGTACTTGTCATAGTCAGAAAATGTATAGAGTTTTGACATCATCACCCATCCGTAGAACTGCGTCCGCGACGCACATCCCGATTTAACGGTAACAATAAATAATCCTGTTGCATTACACAATTGCGGGCAACAAAAAAGGCGGCCGAAGCCGCCTTTAGATTGAGCTGAACAGTGAATTTATTTCACAGTCGGATCCAGCTCACCACTCTCGTAGCGGCGGTACATATCTTCAAGGTTGATAACCTTGATCCTGGAGGCATTACCGGCGGTACCAAAGGCTTCATAACGCGCCTTGCAGATATCACGCATACCGTCAGTTGCTGCACGCAGGTATTTACGCGGATCAAAGTTCGAGGGGTTATCTTTCATGTGCTTGCGAATCGCACCGGTAGAAGCCATACGCAGGTCCGTATCGATATTAACCTTGCGGACACCGTTCTTGATACCCTCCTGAATTTCCTCTACTGGAACACCGTAGGTTTCGCCCATATCACCGCCATTTTCATTAATAATGGCCAACCAGTCCTGTGGTACAGAGGAAGAACCGTGCATCACCAGGTGAGTATCAGGGATGCGGGCATGAATTTCCTTGATGCGCGCTATCGCCAGGATGTCACCGGTAGGCGGACGGGTAAACTTGTAGGCACCGTGGCTGGTACCGATAGCAATAGCCAGTGCATCACACTTGGTATCTTCAACAAACTTGGCCGCTTCTTCCGGATCAGTCAGCAGCTGGTCGTGTGACAACACGCCCTCGGCACCTGAACCGTCTTCTTCGCCGGCCATGCCGGTTTCCAGTGAACCCAGGCAACCCAGTTCGCCTTCAACCGATACGCCACAGGCATGCGCCATGGCGACAGTCTTGCGGGTCACATCGACATTGTATTCATAGCTCATTGGGGTTTTCATATC
>JAOUCV010000006.1 GCA_029859555.1 Gammaproteobacteria bacterium | reverse complement strand
GCGCAAGAAAATGGGCATGCTGTTCCAGAGCGGTGCGCTGCTGACGGATATCAATGTATTCGAGAATGTCGCCTATCCGATGCGCGAACACACGCGTCTGCCGGAAGAGCTGATACGTGATCTGGTGCTGATGAAGTTGCAGGCGGTGGGGCTGCGCGGGGCATCCGGACTGATGCCCAGCGAGCTGTCAGGTGGTATGGCGCGGCGCGCGGCACTGGCGCGGGCCATTGCCCTGGATCCGATGATGGTGATGTACGATGAACCGTTCACGGGGCAGGACCCTATTTCCAAGGGTATCCTGGTAAAACTGATTCGGGAGCTGAATGATGCGCTCGGATTGACCAGTATCGTGGTGTCACATGATGTGAGTGAAACCGCGGCTATTGCCAACTATGTCTACCTGCTATCGCAAGGCAGGGTGATAGAGCATGGCAAACCGGAAACATTATGTGTATCCAAATCCGAATGGGCGCGCCAGTTTCTGGATGGCAGTCCTGACGGGCCGGTTTCGTTTCATTATCCGGCAGCAGATTTCAGGGATGACCTGATGCGTGGAGGATTGGCAAAATAATGCTGGATGTGCTGCAAAAACTGGGCAAGGCCACGCTTGGATTTTTTGAACGGCTGGGGAGAGGGCACCTGTTCCTGTTGCAGATCTTTGCAACGATTCCGGGTGTCCTGATCAGGCCGCGCCTGATACTGACACAGCTCTATTCGGTCGGTGTGCTAACGCTGCCGATTATCCTGGTGTCCGGCCTGTTCGTGGGGATGGTGATGGGTCTGCAGGGCTATAATACGCTGGTAGATTTTGGGGCTGAAGATTCGCTGGGTGTCATGGTTGCCCTGTCACTGGTGCGGGAGCTGGGCCCCGTGGTTGCTGCATTGCTGTTTGCCGGGCGTGCCGGCTCGGCGCTGACTGCCGAGATTGGCCTGATGAAGGCCACCGAGCAGCTCTCCGGGATGGAAATGATGGCAGTTGACCCGGTTCAACGGGTGGTTACACCGCGTTTTCTGGCATCTTTTATCACGTTGCCCTTGCTGGCGGCGATATTCAGTGCGATCGGTATTTACGGTGGTTATATCGTGGGAGTTGAGCTGCTGGGCGTGGATGATGGTGCCTTCTGGGCACAAATGCAGGATAAGGTAGATCTGCAGGGCGACGTATATAATGGGATTATCAAGAGCGTCGTGTTTGGTTTTGTGGCCGGCTGGATTGCACTCTATGAAGGTTATGATGCGGTACCAACCGCGGCCGGTGTCAGTCGTGCCACTACGCGTACCGTGGTGCATACCTCGCTGGTTGTGCTCGGGCTGGACTTTGTTCTTACGGCATTGATGTTTGGAGAATAGGATTTTGAATAACAGAACGGTCGAAATCGGAGTGGGCTTATTCGTGGCGCTGGGTCTTGCATCCCTGTTCATGCTGGCCATGCAGGTCAGTAACCTGGGTACAGTCACCAGCTCTGACAGCTATGTACTGACAGCAGGTTTCGAGAATATTGGCGGGCTCAAGGTGCGTTCACCGGTGACAGTCTCCGGTGTGCGCGTCGGCAGGGTGTCTGCTATTGACTATGACGACAATGCCTTCGAGGCGGTTGTCACCATGAGTATCTACTCGAATTATGACGGTTTCCCCGAGGACACCTCCGCGAGTATCTTTACCGCCGGCTTGTTGGGTGAGCAGTACATCGCGCTGGAACCAGGCGGTTCCATGGAGAATCTTGCTGACGGTGATCGCGTACAGCTGACCCAGTCAGCGCTGGTGATGGAGCAGGTGATCGGACAGTTCCTGTATAGCGCCACGGCCGGTGGCGAATAACAGCGGTGAACAGTCATGCATGATGCCCGGCTGGTGGAGAATGAAGACGGTAGCTGGCTGCTGCAGGGTGAGCTGGGTTTTGACTCGGTAGTGTCGGTTTTGCAACATGCCGGCGTGAATATGCTGGGCAAAAGCCGGCTCAGGGTAGACCTCGCGGGTGTCACGCGTGCAGACAGTGCCGGTCTCGCACTGCTGGTGGAATGGTTGCGGGAATCGGAGATTGCCGGTAACAGCATTGAATTTGTAAATGTTCCTGCGCAGTTGCTTTCCATCGCGCGGGTTTGTGGTCTGGATGATATCCTCGCGCTTAACTAGATTGTTAATCTCTTCAACAGGACAATAACTATATGCAAGGCAGTGAACTTGAAGCATTGATCCAGGCTGGCATCCCGGGTGCTGAAGTGATCGTGAAGGGTGAGGGTGACCACTTTGAGGCGGTTGTGATCAGCGCACAGTTCGAGGGGTGTTCCATGGTGCAGCAGCATCAGCTTGTCTACGGCACGCTCGGCGACCGTTTCAGCGGCGAGCTACATGCTCTGGCTCTGCATACCTATACGCCCGAAGCCTGGGCCAGTCAGCGACGTATTCAGTAAGAGAACTCCAGTGGACAGATTAATAATCAATGGCGGTAAGCGCCTCAAGGGCGAGATTCGGATTTCCGGTGCAAAGAACGCGGTGTTGCCGATAATGGCGGCAACGTTGCTGGCTGACAGCCCGGTCACGGTGCGTAATATCCCGCACCTGCATGATGTGACCACTACCATGGAATTGCTGGGGCGCATGGGCATCCACCTGACGGTCGATGAAAAAATGGATATCGTCGTTGATACCGGTCCGATCAATTCGTTATATGCCCCTTATGAGCTGGTGCGCACCATGCGCTCTTCCATTCTCGTGCTGGGTCCGATGCTGTCCCGTTTCGGCCGCGCCGATGTCTCACTGCCCGGTGGTTGTGCGATTGGTTCCCGCCCTGTCAATCTGCATATCAAGGGCCTGCAGGCGATGGGTGCCGACATTGAAGTGGAGAATGGCTATATCAAGGCGCGTGTTGAACGCCTCAAGGGCGCGCGCCTGGTCATGGATGTTGTCACGGTGACAGGTACGGAAAACCTGATGATGGCTGCGACGCTGGCAGATGGTGAAACGGTGATCGAGAATGCTGCCCGTGAACCGGAAGTGACCGACCTCGCAAATTGTCTCATCAGTATGGGCGCGATTATTACCGGGCATGGCACCGATACCATTCGTATTGAAGGTGTGGAGCGTTTGTCGGGTACCGAGTACAAGGTTTTGCCAGACCGGATCGAGACCGGCAGTTACCTTGTGGCCGCCGCGATAACCGGTGGACATATAAAGGTCAAGGATACCCGTCCGGACATAATGGACGCAGTACTGCAGGTGTTGCGCGAGGCCGGTGCCGAAATCACTGTCGGCGAAGACTGGATTGAGCTCAACATGCACGGTAAGCGGCCGCAGGCAGTCAACATCCATACGGCACCATACCCGGCATTTCCGACCGATATGCAGGCTCAATTTACCGCCCTGAATGTAGTGGCAGAGGGTTCCGGCACGATTACTGAAACCGTGTTTGAAAACCGCTTTATGCATGTGCAGGAAATGCAGCGCATGGGCGCAAAAATCCAGCTTGAGGGCAATACCGCTATCAGTCATGGTGTGGAGCGGCTTACCGGTGCACCGGTAATGGCTACCGACCTGCGTGCTTCTGCCAGCCTGGTGCTGGCAGGTCTGGTGGCGGACGGGGAAACAACGATCGACCGTATCTATCACATCGACCGCGGTTATGAACGCATTGAAGAAAAGCTTGCACAGCTGGATGCGAACATACGTCGGGTTCCGGACTAGAATTCCTGCAGCTGTGGTGACGCTTATCGGCCATTAACCCGCCGGCGCTTGTAAATTGGCGGTTTCTCCCTGAAACTTGGCGTCTATGAATAACGCGCTCACCATTGCCCTGTCCAAGGGTCGTATCTTCAAGGAAACGCTGCCGCTGCTGGCCGCTGCCGGTATTGAGCCGGTTGATGACCCGGAAACCAGCCGCAAGCTGATCCTTGATACCAATCAGCATGACGTCAAGCTGGTGATTATCCGTGCCTCGGATGTGCCGACCTATGTCGGCTACGGCGCAGCGGATATCGGCGTGGCTGGCAAGGACGTGCTGATGGAGCATGGCGGTGAGGGCCTGTACGAGCCACTGGACCTGGGTATCGCGCGTTGTCGCCTGATGGTGGCCGGGCCCGTAAATGTCACTACCGAAAAGAGTCGTCTGCGGATTGCGACCAAGTATGTGCAGAGCACCCGGCGTTACTATGCAGACCGTCAGGAACAGGTAGAGATTATCAAGTTATACGGCTCCATGGAGCTGGCGCCGCTGGTCGGACTGGCGGATCGAATAGTCGACGTGGTCGATACCGGTAACACCCTCAAGGCCAACGGGCTGGTGCCACTGGAACATATCGCCGACATCAGCTCACGGCTGGTGGTAAACAAGGCGGCCATGAAAATGAAACATGCGCGTATCACGGAATTTGTAGCGCATCTGAAAACAGCTGTGGCTGTTTGATCATTACCTGCAGGAGCGGCTTGTAGCCGCGAATTCTTGCCCGGTAAAAAGCCTGTTCGCGGCTACAAGCCGCTCCTGCACCAAATAGATATTTTCGAGAAGCTATGTCTGAAATAACGAGACTGAACAGCCAGGACGCCGGCTTTGATGTGGAGCTTGAGCGTCTGCTGGACTGGGATCAAACCACTGACCCGGCGGTAGAGTCTGTGGTGCGTGACATTATTGCTGAGGTGCGCGCCCGCGGTGATGCGGCGGTTATTGATTACACGCAACGTTTTGATCGCTGGTCGGTGGCGGCCGCCAGTGAGCTGGAAATATCAATAGATAGTTGTCAGCAGGCGCTGGCATCGCTGCCGTTGTCGCAACGTGAAGCGCTGCAACTGGCGGCAGAAAGAATACGTGCCTATGCCGGGCATCAAAAAATGGAATCCTGGTCCTACACCGAGACTGACGGCACCTTGCTGGGTCAGCAGGTGACACCACTGGATCGTGCCGGTCTGTACGTGCCGGGTGGCAAGGCGGCGTACCCGTCCTCTGTTTTGATGAATGCCATTCCGGCCAAGGTGGCGGGTGTGGCCGAACTGATCATGGTAGTGCCGACCCCGCTGGGCGAGGTCAATAACATGGTGCTGGCGGCTGCCGCAATTGCCGGTGTTGACCGTGTATTCGCTATCGGCGGAGCCCAGGCGGTTGCAGCGCTGGCCTATGGTACCGCGACCGTTCCGGCGGTCGACAAGATTGTCGGGCCGGGCAATGCCTATGTGGCTTCGGCCAAGCGTATGGTGTTCGGCAAGGTGGGTATCGACATGATTGCCGGGCCGTCCGAGATCCTGGTGGTGTGTGACGGGCAGACTGATCCTGACTGGATAGCGGTCGACCTGTTTTCACAGGCCGAACATGACGAAGATGCCCAGTCGATACTGGTCAGTCCGGACGCCGGGTTCCTGGACCGGGTAGCTGACAGTGTTAAACGTTTATTGCCAGAGATGCCGCGAGCCGACATCATCCGTGCCTCCCTGAAAGGGCAGGGTGCGCTGATACAGGTGCGTGATATGGATGAAGCGGTTGAAATTGCCAACCGGATTGCCCCGGAACACCTGGAATTGTCTGTGGACGATCCGCAGGCAATGGCTGCGCGTATTCGCCATGCCGGTGCTATCTTTATGGGGCGCTATACAGCCGAGGTGCTGGGTGATTACTGCGCCGGTCCGAATCATGTGTTGCCGACCTCGCGTACCGCGCGCTTTTCCTCGCCGCTGGGTGTGTACGATTTTCAAAAACGTTCCAGCCTGATTTTCTGCTCGGCAGAAGGTGCCAGCACGCTCGGCAAGACGGCGGCGGTGCTGGCGCATGGTGAGGGACTGACGGCACATGCACGCTCCGCCGAAGTGCGGATAAAAAAAGTGTAGGAGCGGACCTTGTCCGCGATCGATTTTTCTTTGTATAACAATCGCGGACAAGATCCGCTCCTGCAGTTTCCGGTACTAACAGTAGAAATATAATCATGCAGGAAAAAATCAACAAGCTGATCCGTCCTGAAATCAGGGCCCTGGCCGCTTATCATGTGCCGGAAGCCGGCGATATGATTAAACTGGATGCCATGGAAAATCCGTGGTCGTGGCCTGACGCCTTGCGTGACGCCTGGATGGAAGCATTGAAGTCAGCTGAAATTAATCGTTACCCGGACCCGTCGGCCGGTGCGCTGCAGGCTGACATGCGCCGTGTCATGCAGGTGCCGGAGGATGCCGGTGTCATTCTGGGTAATGGTTCCGATGAATTGATTCAGATGATCATTCAGGCCCTTGCGGCACCCGGGCGGGTGGTGCTGGCGCCGGTGCCGACGTTTGTCATGTATCGTCAGATTTCTGTAGTTGCCGGTATGGAGTTCGTTGCCGTGCCGCTGCAGGATGATTTTTCGCTTGACGCGGATGTCATGCTGGCTGCTGTCGAGGCGCACAAGCCGGCGGTCATTTTTCTGGCCTACCCGAATAACCCGACCGGTAACCTGTTTGATGCCGCTATCCTGCATACCCTGTTGTCGCGTACAGACGGGCTGGTCGTGATTGATGAGGCCTATGCGCCGTTTACCGATGCCAGCTTCATGTCTCGTATCGGTGATTACGATAACCTGCTGGTGTTGCGTACGGTTTCCAAGATGGGGCTGGCCGGCTTGCGACTCGGGCTGCTTGCCGGGCCGCCGGCGTGGCTGGAACAAATTGACAAGACCCGGCTGCCCTATAACATCAGTGTGATCAATCAGCTGACCGGGTGCTTTGCCCTGCAACACGCCAATCATTTTATGCGCCAGGCGCAGGAAATACGCGCTCAGCGCGCGCAACTGAATTCAGGCTTGCAGGCATTATCCGCGTTGACGGTGTATCCGAGTGATGCCAATTTTATTTTATTCCGTACCCCGGCAGGTACCGCGGGGGATATTTTCGAGGGGCTCAAGAGGGCAGGTATCCTCATCAAGAACCTTGATGGTTCGGCTGCGGCATTGCAGGATTGTTTGCGCGTTACTGTTGGTACGCCCGATGAAAATGCAGCCTTTCTGGCTGCGCTTGAGCCTTTGCTGGCAAGCTCAGCTGTGTAGCGGTCATTAATTTACAGGCTGGTTCCTGCCCGGCCTCTGTATCACCCTGGCCTCTGCAGTAAATGGCACGGATTCCCTGAAACCATTCAGCTCGATCAGTGTGCCGGGTTTTTGTCGGGAAATGGTTTTCATCGCCTCGTTGGTTTCCCTGACCGGCTTGCCGTTAATGGCGACCACGATATCGCCATGCATCAGGCCTGCCTCGGCGGCCGGTCCGTTTTTGATGACAGTGCCGATCAGCATGCCCTGCCTGAATGGCAGGCCGATGGATTTTGCCAGTTGCGGCGTCATGTCCTGCGCCTCTATCCCCAGCCAGCCGCGTATCACGTAACCATTTTCGATAATTTGCGTCATGACGCCCTTGGCGAGACTGATCGGAATGGCAAAACCGATACCCATCGAGCCACCGCTTTTACTGTAAATCGCCGAGTTGATACCGATCAGTTCACCGTGGGTATTGATGAGTGCGCCGCCGGAATTGCCAGGATTGATGGCAGCATCGGTCTGGATGAAATCATCGTAGGCGGTAATGCCAAGGTGGTCACGCCCGGTGGCGCTGATGATGCCGGAAGTAACGGTTTGTCCGACCCCAAACGGGTTGCCGATGGCAAGCACTACATCACCGACACGCAGGCGGCGCGAATTGCCGATCACGATGCCGGGCAGCTTGTCTGTGTTGATATGTAACACGGCGAGGTCGGTATCCAGGTCGGTACCCACAACCTCTGCCCTGGCGCTGCGGCCGTCGGCCATTAAAACCTGTATCTGGTCAGCGCCTTCTATGACATGGTTGTTGGTCAGCACATGCCCGCGATTACTGATCAATACGCCGGAACCCAGGCTGGTCTGTATTTCCTTGCGGGCCTGCGCGAAGCGGTCGCCAAAAAATTTCTGGAAGATTGGGTCCTTCAGTAGCGGGTGAACACGATGCGTAATGACCTTGGCGGTGTGAATGTTGACGACCGCTGGTGCGGCTTTTTCAACTGCATCGGCATAGGAGACCGGTTCGTTCCGTTCATCTGTCTGCGCCTGACCGGCAAGCAATGATTCTGTTTGTTGCGGGGATTCGACTACCTCGACAACGGTACCGTTGTTGCGCAGCAGGTCGGGATCGATCAACAGCACATAGAGGAACGCCGCAGCCAGTCCTGTCATGATGGTTTGCAGCAGAAAAGAAAGAAATTTGCGAATTGCCATGGGTGATATACCCTGTTGCCAGTTGAAACGAGAATACCTTAACAGGAATTATGTGATGGTAACCCTGAAAGCACTGGTTGAATATACGAACGGTTTGCTAACTGTCGATAATTTTAGTGATTATTGCCCAAATGGTTTGCAGGTAGAAGGGCGCCCCGAAGTGCACTGCCTGGTTAGCGGGGTTACTGCCAGCATGGCACTGATAGAGGCGGCCATTTCCGCAAACGCCGATGCCTTGCTGGTACATCATGGCTATTTCTGGAAGGGCGAGGATGAATGCGTCACCGGCATGAAGCGGCAGCGGCTGCAGCGCTTGCTTGGGACTGACATCAGTCTGCTGGCCTATCATCTGCCACTGGACGCACACCCGGAACTGGGTAACAACGCGCAATTGGCCCGTGTGCTGGGTTTCAACCGCAGTGGTTGTTTCGGTCATGATGGTGGCCTGCAGCTGGCGCAGTATGGAAATCTGCCACAAGCTCCGGATGGGCCGGCACTGGCAGCGCATATCGAGGCACAACTGGGTCGCGCGCCATTGCATATCGCGGGCCAGGCGGCAAGGATTGAAAGCGTGGGCTGGTGTACGGGTGCGGCGCAGTCGTATATTGATGCGGCGGTGGAGCAGGGCCTCGATGCTTTCATCAGTGGCGAGATTTCTGAACAAACGGTGCACGTGGCGCATGAATGCGGCATCCACTATTTTGCGGCTGGCCACCATGCAACCGAACGCTATGGCGTCGCTGCCCTGGGTGATCACCTCGCCGGGCATTTCCAGATCAGCCATCAATTCATTGATATCGATAATCCGGTTTGATGTGGCTCATGAAAAGCGTAAATAATGATAAAAAACATCCTCTGTAGAGGTGTTTTCGACCTGCCACCCCTTGACCTCGCCGGGTAGTTAGACCATCCTATGCGGTTCTTAAGAATCGCTTGTATTAAATTAGAATATTCCGAAATAGTTAAGGTGTTTTTGTTGCGGTCAAAACGTAGCAGGAATCTAGTAACTTGTTGTTTTGTATAACATATCCGGAGATTGCCATATGGGTGGCGATAACACCAATTCAGGACGACGACGTTTTCTGACAGCGGCAACATCCGTTGTAGGCGCCGTCGGAGTGGGCTTTGTACTAGTGCCCTTTATTTCTTCCATGCAGCCCAGCGCCAAGGCACGTGCCGCCGGCGCGCCAGTCCGGGCAGACATCAGCAAACTGGAACCCGGACAGATGATTCGGGTGAAATGGCGCGGCAAGCCGGTATGGCTGGTGCGCCGCACAGAAAAAATGCTGGAAGTGCTGCCGACACTGGATACCACCCTGCGTGACCCCGAGTCACTGGAATCCATTCAACCACCTTACGCACAAAACGAATTTCGCTCTATCAAACCGGAGTACCTGGTCACCGTTGGTATTTGCACCCACCTGGGTTGTTCACCGACTTACCGGCCGGATGCCGGCGCTGCTGATCTGGGCGCAGACTGGGAAGGTGGTTTCTTCTGTCCCTGTCACGGTTCCAAGTTTGACCTTGCCGGCCGTGTTTACAAGGGCGTGCCTGCGCCGACAAACCTGGTGATTCCGCCGCACAGCTATCTGAGCGAAACAGAGTTGCTGATCGGTGAGGATGATATCGAGGAGGTCGTATAATGGGCGAAAAATGGAACAAGGGCCTGCTTGGCTGGATTGATGCACGCTTTCCTCTCAGCAAGATGTGGTATGAACATCTTGCTGAATACTACGCACCCAAGAATTTCAACTTCTGGTACTACTTCGGATCACTGGCACTGATGGTACTGGTTCTCCAGATACTCACGGGTGTCTGGCTGACGATGAACTACAAACCGGATGCCGGTATGGCATTCAACTCTGTTGAATACATCATGCGCGATGTGAACTGGGGCTGGCTGATTCGCTATATGCACTCAACCGGCGCCTCCATGTTCTTTATCGTGGTGTATCTGCACATGTTCCGGGGGTTGATTTACGGTTCTTTCAAGAAGCCGCGTGAACTTATCTGGATCTTTGGCATGATTATCTATGTCTGCCTGATGGCAGAAGCCTTCATGGGGTATCTGCTGCCATGGGGACAGATGTCCTACTGGGGTGCGCAGGTGATTATCTCCCTGTTTGGTGCAATTCCGGGTATTGGCGATGCGCTGGCACTGTGGATTCGCGGCGACTTCGTGGTTGCCGATGCCACGCTGAACCGTTTCTTTGCCTTCCATGTGATCGCCGTGCCGATCGTGTTGCTGGCTCTGGTGGTGCTGCATATCCTGGCGCTGCACGAGGTTGGCTCCAACAATCCCGATGGTGTCGAGATCAAGAAGCACAAGGACGAAAACGGTATTCCGCTGGACGGTATTCCGTTTCACCCCTACTACACGGTGAAGGATATCGTCGGTGTGGTGGTGTTCCTGATTATTTTCTCCATTATCGTGTTCTTCATGCCCGAGATGGGTGGCTGGTTCCTGGAGCGGGATAACTTCATTCCGGCAGATCCGTTGAAGACGCCGGAACATATCGTCCCGTTGTGGTATTTCACGCCGTTCTACGCCATCCTGCGTGCAGTACCTGACAAGTTCCTCGGTGTGGTCGCGATGGGGGGTGCAATTTTTGTACTGTTCCTGCTGCCATGGCTGGATCGCAGTCCGGTTAGATCAATCCGCTACCGCGGCAGTATTTACAAAATTGCGATTGGCGTGTTTGTGATCAGCTTTATTGCGCTTGGCTATCTCGGTACCCAGCCGGCAACAACGCTGTACACCAACCTTGCGCGTTTCTTCAGCCTGATGTACTTCGGCTTCTTCGCCTCCTTGCTGATTATTCCCAGGTTTGAAAAGACCAAGCCGGTACCGGACAGGGTGACGTCATGAAAAAACAGATAATTGCTATATTGCTGACAATTGCCCCGCTGTGGGTGTTTGCAGCCGGCAGCCAGGGCCCTCACCTCGACAAGGCGAACATTGATCCCAATAACATTCAGTCACTGCAACGCGGTGCCGGCCTGTTTGTGAACTACTGTCTGAGTTGTCACTCGGCCAGCCTGATGCGCTACGAGCACATGGGTAAGGATCTCGGCATTGAGGAGACGATGGTCAGCGAAAACCTGATCTTCACCGGTGGCAAGATCGGTGACCTGATGACGGTTGCTACTGCGCCTGCGGATTCCAAGACATGGTTTGGTACCGTTCCACCGGATCTGACGGTGATTGCGCGTGCCCGTGGTGTTGACTGGCTGTATACCTATCTGCGCAGTTTTTACCGCGATGATTCGCGCCATATCGGCACCAACAACCTGGTGTTCCCGGATGTGGGTATGCCGAATGTGCTGTGGGAATTGCAGGGTGTACAGGAGCCGGTGATTACCACAAGAAAAGAGCAGGACGGTACCAGGACCAAGGAAGTTTCTCTTGAACTGGTCGAGCCGGGTTTGCTGACACCGACAGAATTTGACCGTGCCGTTCGCGACCTGGTGAATTACCTCGATTACATGGGTGAGCCGGCCAAGCATGAACGACGTGAGCTGGGCACAAAGGTTATCTTGTTCCTGCTGATGTTCCTGGTGCTCGCCTATCTGTTGAAGCGGGAATTCTGGAAAGACGTTCACTAGCAGCTGTCTGAACAGAAACTGAATACCTAACCTTGAGGAAAGCCTGATATGGCACTGGTAGCAAATCGTCGTTCTGTTATGAACCTGTTTTCATCAGGCCTGTGTCCTCACAGTCATTCTGTCCGCATGGTGCTGGCCGAGAAGGGCATCACCGTCGAGATCGTCGATGTTGATATCAACGAGAAGCCGGAAGACCTGCTTGACCTGAACCCCTACAACTCTGTGCCGACTTTGGTCGACCGTGAGCTGGTGCTGTATGACCCGCACACCATTATGGAGTACCTGGACGAGCGTTTTCCGCACCCGCCACTGATGCCGGTTGACCCGGTTTCACGTGCGCGTACCCGGCTGGCTCTGTACCGCATCCAGCAGGACTGGTATGACCTGGTGCCGGCGCTGGAATCCAAGGGAGAAAAGATGTCTGCCAAAGCGCGTAAACAACTCAGCGACAGTCTCACGTCCAGTGCTGAAGTGTTCGCTGCAAAGCCATTTTTTCTCAGTGACGAGTTCTCACTGGTGGACGCCCTGGTCACTCCGATAATGTGGCGACTGCAAAAATACCGCATTGACCTGCCGCGTCAGGCGAAGGCAGTTAGTGATTATGCCGAGCGTATGTTTGAGCGGGAATCGTTTCAGGCCAGCCTCAGTGAAGCTGAACGCGAGATGAGAGAATAACCCCGTCTTTCCCCGGCTTGCCGGATGAAACGGGTAATCAGAGTATATTATTGCTATCTTTGCTGGTATGACTTCAAGCCGTCCCTATCTCGTCCGTGCCATTCATGAATGGATTCTCGATAACGAACTGACGCCGCACCTGTTGGTGGATATCGAGGGTGAAGGCGTAGAAGTGCCTGCGCAACAGGGCCAGAACGGCAAAATTGTTCTGAACATCAGTCCGCACGCCGTGGAAGGCCTGATGCTTGGCAATGATGCTATCGGTTTTCGTGCGCGCTTCGGGGGAATCGCAACCGATGTCTATGTGCCGATTTCCTCGGTGCTGGCGATTTACGCAAAAGAGAATGGTCGCGGCATGGTATTCACCGACGACGAGGATGATCCGGCACCGGATGAGCCGGCCGCCAGGTCGGGCAAGCGTCCGTCCCTGAAGATTGTCAAATAGGCTTTTCTAGCGGGGCACGGTTTCCCGGACCGGTTCCAGTCGCAAGTGACCTTTATCGACGCCGCCTGCAGTCAGCAGGCTGCCGATACTTTCGAGTAACGCTGCCGGGGCACAGACGTAAAAGTCCAGTTCCTGCGGTGCCTCCAGTGTTGCCATGTTTTCTGCCAGCAGCTCTGTCAGCGAATGTGTTGCCGTTGCCTGCTGCGGGTAGTAGTCGAAATTATCCAGCGCATCATCCCATGAACGGCACAGGTTGCCCTGGTAATGGTTGTTTTCCGGTGTGGTAATCCAGTAGAGACTCAGGTTCTCGGCGATGTCGAGCGCCATGGCGTGTTCGATCAGGCTTTTGACGGCTCCAAAACCGGCATTGACGGCAATGAATACCACCGAGCGGGGTGAATCCTCGTTCAGGGTAAACTCGCCATGCGGTCCGCTGATGCGGACCACGGTATTTGTCCGGGTAGCGTCCTGCAGTTGCTGGCTGACAGGGTTGCCGGCGATCAGCGGAATGTGGAACTGCAGGTTCATGTCATCGCAGGGGCAACTGGCGATCGAGCACTGTTGTGCGGGCAAGCCTTCGAATTCCATTGACAGGTACTGGCCGGCAAGGAAGCGCAGGCGCCGGGTGCGCGGGGTCCTGGCGTCGAGGACGATGACGCGGTCATCGGGTTGTTCGATCTTCTTTACCCGGATATCAATTTCCTGCAAGGGAATGTCAGTGCAGCCAAGCGCCTCTTCGGCTTCCAGTACCACGTCGGTGACGGCGGTGTTGGAGCAGGTGAGGATAAACCCCAGCCCCTTTTCTGTTTCGGAAAGCACGTAGTCATGCGGGCAGATTTTCTTCACCTGGCCTGAGACAACCTTGGCCTTGCACTTGCCGCAGTTACCGTTGCTGCAACCGTAGTCCAGCGCGAGGCCGCCACGCAGCCCGGCCTCGAGTATCGAGTCGGAGCCTTCTATAAAAAATTCATGCCCGCTGGGCAGGATGCGTACCTGGGCTGCCATTACACGCAAAAATGCCTCTCTGGCCAGTATTTCTGAATCATCCGCCGAGGTGTCGGCAGATGCCAGTGTCAGCATAAACCAGTCCTTGAGTTTAGTGAAAGTCCGGTCCTGCGTCTGTTCTGCCTCGGGTGCCAGCTCCTCCATTTTTTGCTGCAAAGCGCTAACCAGTTCGGCATGGCGGCGGCCTTGCTGCCGGACCCTGGCCAGTTCCTGGCCGAGTGTCAGAATTCGTGCCGCCAGCGTGTCCGCATCCGGCGGGTCCTCACTGGCGGGGCGTATGATCTTGTTGACCGCGCTTTCCATGATGTGCTCGACCCGCTCGAGCATGGTGGTGTCTTCAATTTCTGTCTGCGGGTAGGCCTGCAGCAGGTCGGCGAGTAACAGCTCTCCCTCGAAAGTACGGAGTTCACCTTGCCGGATTCTTTTCTGCAGGGCACCGCGCTTGACGCCCACCAGACGTGCGGCACGTGAGAGAGTAATGAGACGCGGCATGTTTCCCCCGTGATACGTGTGTCTGCAATCCTGTTTTTTGTGTACTCTAGCATATGTGATTTGCAAATGACGACTGCCCTGATGATTGAAATACTGACCGGCGATATTACAAAACTGGAAGTGGACGCCATTGTAAATGCCGCCAACAGCACACTGCTTGGTGGCGGTGGAGTGGACGGCGCCATTCACGCGGCCGCCGGTCCGTTATTACATGATTACTGCCGTACCCTGAAAGGTTGCCGGTGCGGCGAGGCCAAGCTGAGTCCGGGGTTTGATGTGCCGGCACGCCGGATTATTCACACGGTAGGGCCGGTCTGGAAAGACGGTACGCATTATGAAGCCGCCTTGCTGAAAGCCTGCTACCGCAGCAGTTTTGAGCTGGCACTGCAATACCAGGTACGCACCATTGCCTTTCCGGCTATCAGTACCGGCGCCTATGGTTACCCGAAGCAAGAGGCTGCAGAAATTGCTGTGGCAGCCATGCTGGAGTACCAGCACCGTTTCGAACAGATCATTGCCTGTTGTTTCAGTGAGCGCGATGCAGTGTTATACCGGTCAACGTTGCAGGCTTTGCGCGGCGGCTGAAAGACAATCGCGCATACGGTGTGCGGTCATTCCAGGGGGCAGTTCACAGCTTTGCCGTCATTCAGCCAGGCTGCCCAGCGGGCGTGCAGGGAGACATCGACGCCGTCTGCAGTCGCCTGCGATTGCAGGTACGTCTGCAGGTCATGCAGTAACCCGGAGTCCATCAAATCGAAGTCTTTTTGTAACTGTGCGTGCAGGGTTCGGTAGATGTGCTTGAGATCCTGTATTTCATACTGATCCAGTGATTTCATGGTGTCATCCCTCCATTTTCAGCTGCGCTGCCTGCTGTGTCGGGCAGAAACAGCAACGGGTCAATGCGTGCATCATTCAGGCTGACGCCCCAGTGTAAATGCGGGCCGGTAACGCGGCCGGTCATACCGACCTCGCCAAGGCTGTCGCCGGTATTGACGCTTTGTCCGGGTTTAACCCCGATCTTGCGCATGTGGCAGTACATGGTAACCAGCCCCTGCCCGTGGTCGAGCAGTACGGTGTTGCCGTTAAAAAAGAAATCACCGGTATCGAGTACCGTAGCGGGTGCCGGTGCCCGTATCGGCGTGCCTTCTGCTGCAGCGATATCAAGACCGCTGTGTGGTTTGCGTGGCTGCTCGTTGAAAAACCGACGCAGTCCATACGGACTGCTGGTCGGGCCACTGACCGGTTTCTGAAATTCAAGCACCACGTGTTCCGCGTCTGACCAGTGGCGCAGCGCTGCATTGATTTGTTTCGACTCGCGGGTGATGCGTTCCATGTCACGCTTCTCCGGGTTGACCTTGCGCTTGTCCTTGATGGTGATGTGTTGCTCCTCGTAGTGCTTGTCTGCAACCTCGAAGCCGACGTTGAGCGTGTTGCCTTGCCGGTCTGTTGCCGTGACAAAATATCGCCCGGGTTTTGTTGCCAGTGGCAGGCCGATGACGGCGATGTGCCGGTCATTGTTTTTTGTTACCAGGATTTTCTTTTCGCCAAAACGTGCTGATGTCGGTAGCGCGGCAGCGGGCAGGGTGATCACGGCGATGCCGCCGGGTACCGGGGTGGCATCCAGAGGCACGGCATGACTGGACAGCGTGAACAGGGCGAATGTGAGCAAGGCGAAAAGACGTAACATGATGTGGTGGCCTGTTGGTTTGAAAGATTCCTGTAGGAGCGGCTTGCAGCCGCAGATGTCATAGCGCCGGGCTACTTTATGATTCTATCAACGGTACACAGCAAACGTCCGTGGGCCAGACGCGCCTCTATTTGCTCGCCGGCCTTCACGCTGCCTGCCTCGTGCAATACCTGATTGTCCGGCTTTGTCACAATGGCATAGCCGCGCTCGAGTGTCGCCAGCGGGCTGATGGTATCCAGTGACTTGCAGGCAACCGCCAGTCGCTGTTGTCCTGTCTGCAGCCGCTCATTGATGGCACTGTGCAATCGCTGGGTGAGTGCCTGGCGCTGTAACTCGGTACGACTGATTTTATGACCGGGTGTGGCCTGTTTCAGGTTTCCGAGTGCTTCATTAAGATGATACTGCAACTTATTGAAATATGTGTTTATTGCCAGCATGGCCCGTTGTTCCATTTCATCCAGGCGTTGCGCCTGCTGGCGCAGGTACTGGCCGGGGTGGCGCAGTTGCAGCCGCTGCTCCAGCCAGCGCAGTCGTTCCCTGTTGTCTGCCATGAGTTGCCGGATGCTGCGTGCGCAGCGCGTTTCCAGCCCCGCCACCTGTGCCTGCCATTCGGCCTGGTCGGGGCTCACCAGTTCGGCGGCTGCCGATGGTGTGGGCGCGCGCTGGTCGGCGACAAAATCGGCAATGGTGAAGTCGACTTCGTGACCAACGGCGCTGATCAGCGGGATCGGGCAATCATGGATGGCGCGGGCGACGATTTCTTCATTGAAGGCCCACAGGTCTTCCAGAGAGCCGCCGCCACGCGTCAGGATGAGCACATCGCATTCCTTGCGCGCGGCAGCGGTCTGCAGCATGGCCGCAATTTCCCTGCCGGCATCCTTACCCTGTACCGGCACCGGGTAAACCAGTACCGGTATGGCCGGGAAGCGGCGTTTAAGTACGCTGAGCACGTCACGTATGGCGGCGCCACTGGGCGAGGTAATGACGCCAATGCGCGTCGCCAGTGTGGGTATTACCTGTTTTTTATCAGGGTTAAACAGGCCTTCTTTTTCGAGCTTCAGCTTGAGTGCGTCATAGGCCTGCTGCAGCACGCCATCACCGGCTTCCTGCATCGCCTCGGCGATCAGCTGGTAGTCTCCGCGTGGTTCGTACAGGCTGATCCTGGCGCGCACCAGCACCTGCATGCCTTCTTTCGGGGTAAATCGCAGCAACTGGTTGCGGCTGCGGAACATGGCGCCGCGTATCTGTGCCTTGCTGTCCTTGAGGGTGAAATACAGATGGCCGGAGGAGGGCCGGGCAAGATTTGATATTTCACCTTCCAGCCAAATGCGCGCCAGTCCCTGTTCCAGCAATTTTCGGGCGGTCTGGTTCAGGCGGGAGACGCTATAGACGTCCCGATCGGCGCCCGTGAGGCTGGTGTCCGCTAGTGAATCTGGCATGGGGAGCAAGGATACACGGAATCCGCGAGAAAAGGCCGGTGTGGAGTTTACCGGAGTAGCGCCAGTCCCTATAATTGGCGGCCATTCTCAACAGGCGGAACCCGGAAATATGCGCATATCGCAGGAAGCTCTAACTTTTGACGATGTCCTGCTGTTACCGGCGCATTCCGTTGTGTTACCGCGCGATGTCAGTCTGGACAGTCAGTTGACCCGCGAGATCAAACTGCATATTCCCGTCCTCTCTGCCGCCATGGACACGGTTACCGAGTCCGGACTGGCGATTGCGTTGGCCCAGGAAGGCGGCATAGGCATTATTCACAAGAATCTGTCGGTCGCCGAACAGGCAATAGAAGTGCAGCGGGTAAAGAAATTCGAGAGCGGTGTCATCAAGGATCCGATCACGGTGTCTTCCTCGACCAGTATCCGTGAAGTCATCGAGTTGACACGTGCCAACAATATCTCCGGTGTACCCGTGGTCGATGGCGATAACCTGGTGGGTATTGTCACCAGTCGTGACCGGCGCTTTGAAATCAATCTGGATTTGCCGGTAACCCATGTGATGACACCGAAGGATAGTCTGGTCACTGTTGCCGAGGGTGCCGGCAAGAAGGAAGTGATTGCTCTGCTGCACAAGCATCGCATTGAACGTGTGCTGGTAGTCAATGATGACTTCAAGTTACGCGGCATGATCACGGTCAAGGATATCCAGAAATCTACTGACTACCCGAATGCCTGCAAGGACGAGGATGGTCAGTTGCGTGTGGGTGCCGCGGTGGGTACCGGCGGTGATACCGAGGAGCGCGTCGAAGCGCTGGTACAGGCCGGTGTTGATGTGGTGATTGTTGATACCGCACACGGTCATTCGCAGGGTGTTATCGACCGGGTTCGCTGGGTCAAGCAGCAGTACCCGGATATACAGGTCATCGGCGGTAACATTGCCACGGCAGCGGCAGCCCGCGCGCTGGTAGAAGCCGGTGCCGATGGCGTCAAGGTGGGTATCGGTCCGGGGTCGATCTGTACCACCCGCATTGTGGCCGGTATCGGTGTGCCGCAGATTTCAGCGGTTGCCAACGTGGCAGATGAATTACGCAAGGATGGTATCCCGTTGATTGCCGATGGCGGTATCCGCTATTCGGGTGACGTCGCCAAGGCGCTGGCCGCGGGTGCTTTCTCGGTGATGATTGGCAGCATGCTCGCCGGTACCGAAGAGGCGCCGGGTGAGGTAGAGCTTTACAAAGGCCGCTCCTACAAGGCCTACCGTGGCATGGGTTCGCTGGGTGCCATGAAGCAGGGCTCCAGTGACCGTTATTTTCAGGAAGGTGGCGAGCAGGACAAGCTGGTTCCCGAGGGTATCGAGGGTCGTGTTCCCTACAAGGGCAGCATGATCGCCATTCTGCACCAGTTGATGGGCGGGGTGCGCGCCAGCATGGGGTATACCGGCTGCGCCAGTATTGAAGACATGCGCACCAAGCCGGAATTTATTCGTGTGACCAATGCCGGCATGAAAGAAAGCCATGTGCACGACGTATCGATTACCAAGGAAGCCCCGAATTACCGGGTGTGATGCCTTATCGCTCCCTCTCCCTCCGGGAGGGGGTTGGGGAGAGGGGATAAAAGTCTGATCTATCCCTCATCCTGTCCTTCTCCCGGGGGGAGAAGGGACACTCAATGTATATAAATTATAGTGACTTCCAATAACGACATTCATGCGCACCGCATCCTGATACTGGACTTCGGTTCCCAGTACACCCAGCTGATTGCGCGTCGCGTGCGCGAGCTCGGTGTGTACTGTGAAATCTATCCCTACGATGTGGATGCCGATGACATCCGCACGTTTGGTGCCAGGGGCATTATTCTTTCGGGTGGCCCGGAAACGGTGACCGGCGATGATGCACCACGGGCACCGCAGATCGTGTTCGATACGGGTGTACCGGTGCTGGGTATCTGTTACGGCATGCAGACCATGGCAGCACAACTGGGCGGGGTAGTCGAGAGTTCGGACCAGCACGAATACGGTTATGCACAGGTACGAGCCCGTGGTCACTCACGTCTGCTGACAGATATCGAAGACCATACGACAGATGAGGGCTATGGCCTGCTGGATGTATGGATGAGTCATGGTGATCGT
>JAOUCV010000136.1 GCA_029859555.1 Gammaproteobacteria bacterium | reverse complement strand
TCGCGGCCGTCGCGCAAAGATTATCAGCAAAAGGTATCTATTATCAAATAACCAAACACTGATAAGGACGGAAAACCTTACACATCACAGTGAGTCATGCACATATAATGAAAGTCGAATTTGCGTCGCTGACTGCCGAGGGAGCCACTATTGCCTGACAGGTTTGTACTTGTCAGGCCTTCTCGCGTCCCCGGAACAAGAGAGCAGCCACACAGATATCGGGTATACCAGGCTGTGCTGGTGACGGTGTCGAATATCTACTCTTTCAGGGCCTGCGCATGGTAAGCAATATGCTCGCCGATAAAGGTCGCAATGAAGTGGTAACTGTGATCATAGCCGTCCTGCATGCGCATCTGCAGGGGGATGCCCGCAGCCTTACAGGCTGTTACCAGGGTCTCCGGCAGTAACTGGCCTTCATCCAGAAACTCGTCAGCCGTCCCCTGGTCGACGAGTATCTCGGGAACGGTTGCGCCCGCCTCGATTAGCGCTATGGCGTCGTATTGTTGCCAGCTCTGCTGATCATCACCAAGGTAGGCAGAGAAACAGGTTTGACCCCAGTTGCCCAGCGCCGGGTGGCAGATCGGCGAGAACGCCGAAACAGAACGGTAGGCCTGTGGATTTTTCAGGGCACAAATCAGTGCACCATGACCGCCCATGGAATGTCCGCTGATTGATTTTCTGCCCGGGATCAGCGGCAGCCCGGCTTCGACCAGCGCCGGCAGTTCGCGCGTGACATAATCATACATCTGGTAATTTTTGTCCCAGGGTGACTGCGTGGCATTGACGTAAAACCCGGCACCCTTGCCGAGATCGTAACGTCCCTCATCATCAGGGACATCATGGCCACGTGGACTGGTATCCGGCATAAGCAGTGCCACACCCTGCTCTGCTGCATAGCGTTGCGCACCCGCCTTGACGCGCACATTATCATCCGTACAGGTCAGTCCGGACAACCAGTACAGTGTCGGCACTGGCTGCTGCTCAGCCTGTGGCGGCAGGTATACAGAGAAAATCATTTCGCAGCGGCAGACTTCCGAATCATGTGAATAACGCTTCAGATAACCACCGGACTCCTTGATGCTTTCAATTTCTATCATAGCGGATCCTTAAAATATGATGACTGAACGAATACTCTCGCCACTGTGCATCAGGTCAAACGCCCGGTTAATGTCTTCCAGCCCCATGGTATGTGTCACCATGCGGTCCAGCTCGATTTCACCACTCATGTAACGCTCCACATAACCCGGCAGTTCGCTGCGCCCCTTGACACCTCCGAACGCCGACCCTTTCCAGGTACGCCCGGTCACCAGCTGAAACGGTCGCGTAGAAATTTCCTGGCCAGCACCCGCTACCCCGATGATAGTAGAGACACCCCAACCCGCGCGCGTACATTCCAGCGCATCACGCATGACATTAACATTACCGATGCACTCGAATGAGTATTCAACACCGCCATTGGTCATATCAATAATGTACTCCGTGACATTGCCGTCAATATCCGCCGGATTTACAAAATCTGTCGCCCCCAGCGCCTGCGCCATGTCCCACTTGGCGGGGTTCAGATCGACAGCGATAATGCGAGATGCCTTTGCCATTACCGCACCCTGAATACAGGACAGTCCGATACCGCCAAGGCCAAATACTGCAACCGTAGCACCCGCTTCGACCTTTGCAGTATTCAGCACCGCACCGATCCCGGTGGTGACACCGCAACCCAGCAGGCACACCTTGTCCAGCGGGGCCGCCTTGTTGACCTTTGCCAGGGCGATTTCAGGCACTACCGTGTATTCAGAGAAGGTTGAACAACCCATGTAGTGATAAATCGACTTGCCGTTTTGCGAAAACCGGCGTGTGCCATCCGGCATATAACCTGTCCATACCGTGCCGGCAATCGATTGACACAGGTTGGACTTGCTGGCATTGCAATACTCGCAATCGCCACACTCCGGAATATACAGCGGAATAACATGGTCGCCGGGCTGCAGTGTTTTCACACCAGGCCCGCATTCAACGACTTCACAACCGCCTTCATGGCCGAGCACGCAGGGAAACGCCCCCTCGGGGTCTTCCCCTGACAAGGTAAAGGCATCGGTATGACAGACGCCGGAGGCAATGACTTTAAGCAGTACCTCTCCCTCACGCGGCCCCTGCACCTCGATATCTTCAATCTGCAGCGGTTGTTTTGGTCCCCATGCGACGGCAGCTTTACATTTCATTTTTGGCTTCCCTGTACTTTCTGGTTGGTTGAATAACGCTGAAAAACGAGGCCGGCCCCGAATAATCGGAGCATTGTACCAAGGTACAGTATACACAACCGACAGCTGCATTTATGCTGAACTCTAGTCGGGTGTGGGCGAATAAAACACCTTCGGGAAATAAGCCCGCCACTCACTGTTGTGAAGGTAGTTAGCACCCGACACCAGTCACATTCGAAAGCCTTCTGTACCTCTATCACCACTACCGGCGATGGCCTTCGGGTCAGCGTTTTTTAGCGGGTGAAGGCACCACCTTCGAAGGCGCGACTACCGGTTCTATCGGGGGGTGTGAATCACGCCCGTAGGCACGCAGCACCTTGCGCACATAGTTTTTCGTTTCCTGGTATGGCGGAACACCCAGGTATTTCTCCACTGCACGCTCACCGGCATTGTAGCCCGCCAGAGTCAGGCGCAAATCACCCTGAAAGTAGGATAGCAGCCAGCGCACATAGGCCATCCCGCCATGCAGGTTTTGCACCGGATCAGTCCTGTCCTTGACGCCAAAACGGGCAGCCGTCGACGGGATTAACTGCATCAATCCCTGCGCATTCTTGGGTGAAAGTGCGCGCGGATTGAAGTTCGACTCTGTCTGGATAATAGCCAGAATCAGGTTCGGATCAAGCCCGTAATCCGGCGCCAGCAGTCGCACCCAGGAAGCGACCTGATTACGTTTCGGGCTGTCGGTGTTAACACCGGCACCGGCTTTCAGGCCAGGGATGGTTGCAATGGCATAGGCATCATAACGACTTTCATAGGTACAGCGTGGTTTTCTGCTGATCCCCGGCTCTCCGACATAGGCGAGAAACTTGCGCGCCGTCAGATCACCACTGGCAGCCGCCACATACAGCCAGGCCGCTGCCAGGTCAGTATCGCGCGGCGCACCCAGGCCATTGGCATACATCCATGCCAGGCGCATCTGTGCCTGCATATCCCCGAGCCGTGCAGCCGCGCAATACAACTGCCGCGCACGTCCGTAATCACGTCGATAACCGATGGCACGCTCATACTGCCCCGCCATTTCCGTCAACTGCGCCGGATCAGGGTCTGCCAGCAACACCTGCCAGTCCAGTATCGGGGTATCTGCGACTGCAGCATGACAAAACAGTAACAGGACCAGGCCGGCAAACCGGCTGCAACGTGTGCTGTTCATCTCGGGAAGAACTCGACCGGTATCTTCGTGGTGACCGTGGCCACACCCGGTTTGTCACCAAAACGGATACCCTTGACGAGCTTCACCAGCTGCTGCTCCAGTGATGCCGAGTTCAGTTCACTGCTAACGATAGTACAGCGCATCACCCGACCATCCGGCGCAATTGTAATACTCATGACCAGCTTGCCTCGCAGTGACGGTGCCCGGCGCAGTTCGCGATTGTAAAGTGTATACATGGCACCCTTGTTACGGTCCAGCACCTCCTGTATCTGTTCCTCGCTGCGGACCGCAACTGCAGAAGCTGATGCGACCCGCCCGGTTACCGGCAATGCCACCTCGCCACTGTTAAAACCCCGGGCGCCATCTTCCTTGTCAGGCAGACCGCTGGCACCCAGTACCGACTCATGCGCCACGCCACCCTCGATACCCTTGCTGCCACGGGTAACATCTGCTGTCAGCACCGAAGGTTGCGGTGCTCTCTGCGGCACCGGCTCGCGCCTGTCGGTGCGGCCCGAGGTGGTACCGGTACGCGGCATGGCACTGCGTAATTCCGACAGCGCATCACTCATGGCAAGCACACCGCTGCTGGCCGCCTTCGCACGCGGCGTAACAACCGGGGCAACCGGCGCCTGAACAGCTGCCATTTCGGGTGCCGGCGGCACCACCACTGGCACTTCCGGGACATCCGGAACAATGACTGGCGGTGGCGGTGGCGGCTCCGGCAGCGGCTGCTCTGTCAGCAGACGTACGCGTCGTGGCGGGGTTTCCCCTGCAAAAATCAAGTCCACCTGTGGAATACGTATATAGGGCGTCACCACACCGACAACAAGGCAAACCAGCAGCACCTGCAACAGGATAAATCGAAAGCGACGATCCTCCTCGTACGAGACCGTCCAGGGAAAATCAGCCTGCAGGGCCTGCGTTACCATGCGCTCAGCCTGCCTCGGGCGTGCGCTGGATCACAGCCAGTGAAATAGCGTTATACCCGGCCTGCTTGCAGGTTCGCATCACCCTGTTAAGCACCTCAAACGGCACTGACCGGTCACCCATGATAGTAAGCTCGCGGTTGCTATCAGTAGCCACATCCCCGGTGACCAGCGCCTGCAATGCATCGCGTAACAATTCGATACCCTCTGCAGATGGCGCAACCGTGTCAATCGCTACCACCGCTTCGCCCTGTAACAGAATGGTATCCCGGGTGATCATCACCACCGGTGTCTCGCGGGGCTCCTGCTGTGCCACCGATTCCGGCAGGACCACCAGCTGGTTGGCTGCCTCGGTACCACCGCCGGCGGAATGCACCAGGAAAAAGAACACCAGGATAGTAAATACATCCATCAGGGCCACCAGGTTCAGGGTTGGCCAGCGCCGTGCCTTTTGCTGGCGTGCGCGACGCCATTTGAACTGGGCAGCACCACGTGGAATCCGGGTCATGGCGCACCCTGCCCGGCGTTAACTGCTACCGGACCAAGCGCAATCAGCGGAAACAGTTCCTGTTGTTCCAGCACATCCCCCTGTGCGTGCAGCTTCACGCGCAACACATCCAGCACATCGACCAGCACTTCATAGGCTATCTGCGGCTCCAGCAACACGGTAGCCTCAAGACTGTCCGGGTGACGTGTTTTCAGCTCATCCGCCAGTGTCGCGAGCGTATCCAGTGCCTGCGAATCAGCGACCCTGTCAATACTGACAGACTGCTCCCGACCCGCCTGGCCGAAATAATTCACTTCAATAACATCCTGCCTGACGGTCACCTGCAGTTGTAACGGATCAGCAATAGCCCCGGCGTCGCCCTCACCGCCGGCAGACTGCACTTCAAGGATAGCGGTGCGTGAAAATACCGCCGTGACCAGCAGGAACGGCACCAGTATCACCATCAGACTCAGGAAGGCGGTCACGTCAACCGTGTGCACATCGCGCCTTGCCTTGCGTTGCCAGCGGGGTTTCACGTCACATCCCGGTCCGTTTTCGTTGCACCGCCAATCAGGTTCGAAAGCCTGACGGTGACCATTTCCAGCGTATCAACGAGTTCGGAGGTTTTCGTCTGCATGACCGCGTGAATCAGCAACAAGGGTATCGCCACCATCAGGCCAAAGGCGGTGGTATTCATGGCAATGGAAATACTCGCCGACAGCATATTGGCCTTTTCGGCTGGATCGGCGGCAGAGACCGTGGAAAAGGCCTCGGTCAAACCGATGATGGTACCGAGCAATCCCAGCAAGGTTGCAATGTTTGCCAGCGTTGCCAGGTAGTGGGTGCGTTTTTCCAGCCGTGGCACCACTTCCAGCAGGCCTTCCTCCATGGCCATCTGTATCTCGTCACCACTGCCGCGCTGTTCGGCACGACTCAGGCCATAGCCGAGGATCTTGCTGACCGCCGCATCCGAACGAATAACCACATCACGTGCCGCATCGTATTTAGCGCCTTCCAGTAACGGCAGCACCCGCTTCCAGATACCCTTGTTCCTGGCACGAACGTAACTAAGGTATATATAGCGCTCGATGGCGATTGCCGTGCCGATGGCCAGCACCAGCAATATCGGGTACATGAAGGGTCCGCCGGACTGGAAGAACCTGAGCATTGCGTACAGCGTATCCATAAAAACTCCTTAACACTTTGCAAACCATCCAGGGATACGTCCCTGACCTTAACGATATACCGTATAGCTGCGGCATTACCAGCTAACCACGCTGACCGACCATCTACTGACTAGTCGATGCTGTAACCCTCGCGCTGCAACTGCAGTTGCCGCTGAAACATATCCCGCTCGACCGGCTTTGACTGTTCGCGAATCTCGCCGTCGATCCGACCGCTTTCCAGTGG
>JAOUCV010000005.1 GCA_029859555.1 Gammaproteobacteria bacterium | reverse complement strand
CGCGTGCTGAAATCTACCTGTTGTTAGGTGCCTTGCTGGCCGGACCGCCGGATTCCGGGGTGCTGGAACTGCTGCAGGAGATCGATGCCGGTGACCCGGATGCCAATTCCATGGCGGCTACCTGGCAGACACTGCAGGCAGCTGCAATGGATACCGATGTATCGCAGCTTGGTGATGAATACTTCAATCTTTTCATAGGTCTGGGGCGTGGTGAGTTGGTGCCCTATGCATCTTTCTATATCCATGGTTTTCTTATGGAAAAGGTGCTAGCCTCGTTACGCAGTGAGTTGCAGCGGCTTGGTTTTGAATTGCAGGAGGGCATTTCCGAACCGGAAGATCACGTTGCTGCGCTGTGCGAAACCATGGGGATGATAATTTCTGAATCTGGACTATCCTTTGAAAAACAGGCTGCGTTTTTTGAGGCCTACATAGCAAACTGGATGCCGGAATTTTTTACTGACCTCGGTGGGGCGGAGTCGGCGCATTTTTACAGGTCCGTCGCAGTACTGGGTCAGCAGTTCATGGAGATTGAAGCGCAGTACCTGGCCATGCAGGCATAGTTGTCTACTACGTTCATGTCAGTTTGACTGATGACTTCAGTTACCGATTGGAGGAGCAATGATAAAAGACAAGACACGTTTTACCGCCAACCGCAGAATTTTTCTCAAGGGCGCCGCCGCAGCCGGTGGAGCCGCCGCCATAACCGCCGTGTCCGCATCCGGACTGGCCGATGCAGAAACCGAACAAGTCGATACGCCTGACGGCGCAGATAACAAGGCATCAAAGGGCTATCACGAAACCCGGCACATCAGGGACTACTACCGCACGCTCAGGTCCTGAGCAACGGAGAATGCCGGTGCACGTGCAAAACAGTAAGGACAGCATCACACAATATCTGTGAAATAAAATCGTCTGGAGGCTGGATATGAAGCTGGTCAAAAAGCAGGGTACGAACGCGTCAACCGTGCAAGCCGCTGTGCTGGGCACAACCATCGACCGCCGTTCCTTTTTGAAACGCTCCGGTATCACCGCCGGCGGTGTTGCCGCAGCCGGTACACTGTCGATGTCGATGATGAAGAAGGCCTCGGCATCCGCCGGGCGCACGCCGACTGACGAAGGAAACCCTACGCAGATACGCTCTATCTGTACCCATTGCTCGGTTGGTTGTGGTATCTACGCCGAGGTCGAGAACGGCGTATGGACCGGCCAGGAACCTGCTTTTGACCACCCGTTTAACAAGGGAGCGCACTGCGCCAAGGGTGCCTCGGTACGCGAGCACGGTCATGGTGAGCGGCGCCTGAAGTACCCGACCAAGATGGTGAATGGCAAGTGGACGCGGGTCTCCTGGGAGCAGGCCATTAACGAAATCGGTGACCAGGTTCTTTCCATACAGGAACAGTCCGGTCCGGACTCTGTTTACTGGCTCGGCTCTGCCAAGCACAACAACGAACAGGCCTACCTGTTCAGCAAGTTTGCCGCCTTTGCCGGCACCAATAACATGGATCACCAGGCACGTATCTGCCATTCTACTACGGTTGCGGGTGTGGCCAATACCTGGGGTTACGGCGCCATGACCAACTCCTACAACGATATTCACAACAGTCAGGCAATCCTTATTATCGGCGGCAACCCGGCCGAGGCACACCCGGTGTCGATGCAGCACCTGTTTCGCGCCACCGAACGCAACAAGGCGCCGCTGATCGTGATCGACCCGCGCTTCACACGTACCGCCGCGCATGCAGACCAGTACATTCGCCTGCGTCCCGGTACCGATGTGCCGGTGATATGGGGCATGCTCTGGCACATATTCGAGAACGGCTGGGAAGACAAGGAATTCATCCGGCAGCGTGTCTATGGCATGGACGAGGTGCGCGCCGAGGTAGCCAGGTGGACACCGGACGAGGTGGAACGTGTCTCCGGTGTGCCTGAGGAACAGATCAAGCGGGCCGCAAAGACCATGGTAGAGCACCGTCCGGGTACCTTCATCTGGTGCATGGGTGGGACCCAGCATACGGTCGGCAACAACAACACCCGCGCTTACTGCATCTTTCAGCTGGCACTCGGCAACATGGGTGTTGCCGGTGGCGGTACCAATATCTTTCGTGGCCACGACAACGTGCAGGGTGCCACCGACTTTGGCGTGCTGAGTCACACGCTGCCCGGTTACTACGGCCTTTCCGAAGGTGCCTGGAAACACTGGGCGAAGGTGTGGGATGTTGATTACGACTGGCTCAGCAACCGCTTTGACCAGGGCAGTTACGAGGAGGCCAAGGGCAAGCCGGCCAAGCCGATGAACACCAAGGGTATCCCGGTGTCACGCTGGATTGACGGCGTGCTGGAAGACAAGGCCAACATTGCGCAGCAAGACAATGTGCGCGCCATGGTGTTCTGGGGACATGCGCCGAACAGCCAGACACGCGGTGCGCAGATGAAGGAGGCGATGGAAAAACTCGACCTGATGGTTATCATCGACCCCTATCCAACCGCCAGTGCCGTGATGCAGGATCGCACCGACGGCGTTTACCTGTTGCCTGCTGCCACCCAGTTTGAGACGTATGGCTCGGTAACGGCCTCGAATCGTTCCCTGCAGTGGCGCGACAAGATCATCGAGCCGCTGTTTGAATCGTTGCCCGATCACACCATTATGTACAAGTTTGCCAAAAAGCTGGGTTTCGGCGACGAGTTCTGCAAGAACATCCAGGTCAGCAATGATGAGCCGCTAATCGAGGACATTACCCGCGAGTTCAACAAGGGCATGTGGACGATCGGCTACACCGGCCAGAGTCCGGAGCGCTTGAAAGAACATCAGCAAAACTGGCATACCTTCGACTACACCTCGCTTGAAGCAAAGGGCGGTCCGGCCAACGGTGATTACTATGGTATGCCCTGGCCCTGCTGGGGTACGGCGGACATGAAACATCCGGGCAGCCCCAACCTGTATGACACCAGCAAAGAGGTGGCACGCGGCGGGCTGAATTTCCGCGCACGCTTCGGCGTGGAACGCGACGGCGTGAATCTGCTGGCCGAGGATTCCTGGAGCAAGGGTGCCGGGATCAAGGACGGTTACCCGGAATTCAGCGCTGATATTCTCAAGAAGCTTGGCTGGTGGAATGACCTGAGTGCCGACGAGCAGGCGCTGGCCGAAGGCAAAAACTGGAAGACCGATTTGTCCGGCGGCATCCAGCGGGTTGCCATCAAGCACGGTTGTGCGCCGTTTGGCAATGCCAAGGCGCGCGCTGTAGTCTGGACCTTCCCGGACCAGGTGCCGATTCACAGAGAGCCGCTGTATACCTCGCGACGGGATCTGGTCGAGAAATACCCGACCTATGCGGACCGCAAGGATTTTTACCGCTTGCCGACGCGTTATGAATCCATCCAGGTGAAGGACTATACCGGTGATTACCCGCTGATCATGACCAGTGGCCGCCTGGTTGAATATGAAGGCGGTGGTGACGAAACACGTTCCAATCCCTGGCTGGCAGAGTTGCAGCAACACATGTTTGCCGAAATCAACATCGTTGATGCCAACAACAACAACATCAGGGATGGCCAGCAAATGTGGCTGGAAGGGCCGGAAGGTGGTCGCATAAAAATCATGGCCAAGGTCACTCAGGAAGGTGTCGCGCCGGGCGTCGTATGGATGCCGTTTCACTTTGCCGGACACTTTGAAGGCAAGGATCTCAGGGATAAATATCCAAAGGGCAGTGATCCCTATGTGCTGGGGGAGGCTGCCAACACGGCAATGACCTATGGGTATGATTCCGTCACCCAGATGCAGGAAACCAAGTGTTCCCTGTGCCGCATCACACCTGCTTAAAGGAGATTGAAACATGGCCCGAATGAAATTTCTCTGTGATGCGGAACGCTGTATCGAATGCAACGCCTGTGTAACTGCCTGCAAAAATGAAAATGAAGTGCCCTGGGGTGTGAACCGTCGCCGGGTGGTTACCATCAACGATGGTTCTCCCGGCGAGCGTTCCATGTCGGTTGCCTGCATGCATTGTTCGGATGCACCCTGCGCCGCGGTGTGCCCGGTGGATTGTTTCTATACCACCGATGACGGTGTAGTGCTGCACGACAAGGATATCTGCATCGGTTGTGGCTACTGTTTCTACGCCTGTCCGTTTGGTGCGCCGCAGTTTCCAAAGAATGAAGCCTTTGGTTCGCGCGGCAAGATGGACAAATGTACCTTCTGCGCCGGCGGCCCGTTGCCGGATAATTCCCCGGAGGAATATGCCAGCTACGGCAGTAACCGGCTGGCAGAGGGCAAGCTGCCATTGTGTGCCGAGATGTGTGCCACGCGCTCATTGATCGCCGGTGATGGCGATGTGGTTTCTGAAATCTTCCGTGAGCGTGTCACCTGGCGCGGCTCAGCCGGTTTTGCCTGGGGCTGGGGTGTTGCCTATAACAAATCCGGTATTCGCAAGGGTAAAGCGATTGAAGGCAATGCTGTGGGCGGTGATTGATTTGTTAGCGGCCTTGAAGACAGTCCATGGCCGTATAAAAATGCGTCCCTGCTCCCTGGTGCTCGTTTCAGTGCTGCGGGAAAAGGACAGGATGAGAGGGTGATGCTCAACAAATCACCTGTATATGCTCACCCACAAGCCGCTCCCGGAATGAGAGCGGGCATGCGAAATGGCCTGATGCAAATACCGAACAAGGACAGCGCATAATGGCAACACAAGTACAAACAGCTAACCGGCATCGCCGCATTATTGTCTGGTCACTCATGTTGCTGATTGCACTCATGCTGTTTTTACCGTTAATTCCCTATGCCCTGGCCTATGTAAGTCCGGAGGCAGGTGGTGTGCCGAACCCGGGCACGGAGTTGTGGCGCGCGGTGCGCAGTGGTGATAAAGGCACCTCGCAGGTTCAGGGTGTCGATACCGGTGTGCTGATTAACGAGTACGGTGAGGCCTGGCGTCACTTCCGCATGGAACAGTTGATACCGTTTGGTGCCATGCTGATGGGCAGTGTGCTGGTGCTGATCGTGCTGTTCTACCTGGTGAGTGGACCACTACGCATACCGGGCGGTGCCACGGGTAAAAAGATTCAGCGCTTCTCTGTGTTCGAGCGCACCACGCACTGGTTTACTGTCAGCCTGTTCTGGCTGCTGGCGCTCACCGGGCTGATTTTATTGTATGGCCGCTTCGTGCTGATACCGGTGCTGGGCCCGGAAGGCTTTGGTTTGACGGCTTCGGCCTGCAAGGAAGCACACAATCTGTTCGGTCCGCTGTTCCTGGTTGCGATCCTGATGATGTTGCTAACGTTTGTAAAAGACAACATCTATGCGCGCGGCGATATCACCTGGTTGCTGAAAGGCGGCGGCATGTTCGGTGGTGGCCATGTCAGTGCCGGGCGTTTTAACGCCGGTGAAAAAATCTGGTTCTGGATCGCAGTCCTTGGCGGGCTGGTATTGTCAGCGTCCGGCCTGGTGCTGGACCTTGCCGTGTTCGGCCAGGGGCGCGAAGTAATGGCGATTTCCCATGTGTTGCATGGCATTGCGGCACTGGTCGTGATCACAGTGTCATTCGGACATATTTACATGGGTACCGCCGGCGTTGAAGGCACGATCAGCAGTATGACCAACGGCTATGTCGACGAGGCCTGGGCAAAATCACATCACGATCGCTGGTATGCAGAGATGCAGGCGGCCGCGGGTGATGATGAAGCGGAGCAGGCCGGTGGCGGTGCAGCAGCCGGCGTTGCCAGCCCGGTAGCAAATGATTAAAGAATGCATCCGGGGATAGTTCGGCAGATGCCCCGCTTGCAGAACAGGCCCTTGCTTCTCCCGGGTGGAGAGTGGCTATTGTTCAAGCGTAGCTAAAAAGGACACATCATGTTTGCACAACTCGTAGATGGTATATTTTGGGACATCGCCCTGTGGGTGTTCGGTATCGGCGTACTCTGGGGCATCCTGTCGATCTTTCGCGTGCGTAACAAGCCAGATTATTCCGAGCCGCGGGGTTCCGGCACGGCAGGTGCGGTCGGTGCCAACCTGCGGCGCTTTCTTCCGCGCACTGAACTGGTGTCACGGACCCGGCTGCATATTGTCGCCGGTTACCTGTTTCATCTTGGCCTGTTTGCGCTGCTGTTTTTCGCTGCCCCCCATGTATTGTTTTTCGAGGCACAAACCGGCCTTGGCTGGACACCGATGCCCTACTGGGCCTTTATTATTACCGCGCAACTTTCTTTTCTTGGCTTGATGCTGCTGTGGATACACCGGGTGATGCACCCGGTGACACGATTGCTATCAGACCTTGATGACCACCTCGCTGCCATTCTTACCTTTATCGTGATGCTCACCGGCTGTATGGCACTGATCGGCGAGTTCGAAGGTTTGCGGGTGCTGCATCGTTTCACCGTTGAACTGCTGATGGTGTACTTTCCTTTCAGTCGTTTGATGCATGCCTTCATGTTTATTCCCAGCCGTGCCTTCACCGGTGCCTGGTTTGGTCGTCGCGGGGTGAAAGCATGAGCGATAAACTGACACTGGGTATGGAAGCCATGCGCGCACAGATGGATACCCGCGTGATGTCCTACATGTCGAGCTGTGTACATTGCGGCATCTGTGCCGAGGCCTGCCTGTTCTATACCGAAACCGGTGATGCGCGTTACACGCCGATTTACAAGGTCGAGCCGTTACGCAAGCTGTGGCGACAGGAATACACCTTCTGGGGCAAGCTTGCCGCCAGCATGGGCCTGAGCAAAAAGCTCACCGAGGAAGACCTCGCCAACTGGGAAGAACTGGTTTATGACGGCTGTACCATGTGCAGTCGCTGCAGCATGGTGTGCCCGGTGGGTATCGATATTGCCTACATGATTCGCAAGGTAAAAGAGGGGCTGGCGGCGGCGGGTTTTTCACCGGAAGGACTGGTAGAGGCTGGCAAGCGCGCCGTTGAAATTGGCAGTCCCATGGGTGTGACGCTGAAGACACTGGATGCGACTATTCGAGTGCAGGAAAAGGAAACCGGCCTGAAGATACCGATGGATGTGGAAGGCGCTGACTACCTGTGCCTGTTCTCTTCCGGCGAGATTGCCGGCTTTCCCGAGTTTATTGGCTCGCTGGCAAAGATATTCAGGGCAACCGGCGTATCCTGGACCATCAGCAGCGAGTACTTTGAGGCCACTAATACCGGCGTGCAGCTGGGTAATTCAAAAATGGCGGCGACGCTTGTAGAGCGCGTTGTCAGTGCCGCTGAAAAGCTGAAAGTAAAGAACGTTATCAGCCCCGAATGTGGCCATGCATACACCACGATACGCTGGGATGCGCCAAACTTCATCGGACGACCCCTGCCATTCAGGGTCGTGCACATCATCGAGTTGCTGGACGAGCTGCGTCGCGATGGCCGCCTGAAAACAGAAGGTGTGAATACCGATAGACTCAGTTATCACGATCCCTGTAATGCTGCGCGTCGTGGTGGTGTGATAAAGCAGCCGCGTGACTTGCTGGCCATGGTGGCACCGAACTTTACCGAGTTGCCGGAGACCGGTGACATGAACTGGTGCTGCGGTGGCGGTGGTGGTGTCAGTTCCAACGAGCGTGCGGACCCGCTGCGACTCAAGGTGTTCGACGCCAAGAAACGCCAGCTGGATGCAATCAGGCCGGAAGGCCTGGTGACTGCCTGTTCAAACTGCCGGCATATGCTGGAAGATGGTCTGGAAGAAAATGAGATGCACGATATCGAGTTGCTCGGTATCACCGAATTGATTGCAGATCACCTGGTCGAGGAGAGCGGTTAAGCCATTCAAGCTGCAGCTGGGCACTCAGGGTTGACTGTCTGTGGCATTCCATTCGCCACTGCGACCGCCGGACTTGTGTAACAGACGTACATCCTCGATGACCATGCCGCGATCCACCGCCTTGCACATGTCATAAATGGTGAGTGCGGCCACAGACGCTGCGGTCAGCGCCTCCATTTCCACGCCGGTTTGTCCCTTGAGCCGGCAGGCGCTGTTGATATGAACGCAGCTGTTTTTGTGGTCCAGTATAATGTCAACATCGATACCCGTGAGCAGCAGCGGGTGACACATCGGGATGAGTTCCGCACAACGCTTGGCAGCCTGGATACCGGCAACCCGGGCAACGGCTATGACGTCGCCTTTTTTGTGGCCGCCGGTTTCGATAAGATGCAGAGTCGCTGCGGCCATGCGAACGCGGGCCTCTGCACGGGCCTCGCGCTGTGTTTCCAGCTTGTTGCCAACGTCAACCATGCGTGCGTTACCGCTGGCATCAAGATGGGTGAGTTTGCTCATGAAGAATAGTCTCTGTACATGAATGGAATATTGCGTATGCGACGAATTATTGCAAATTTGATTGCCATCTCGTTGTTGCTGGCTGTACCGGCACAGGCGGCTGGCGAGCAGATGTTACGCATGGCAACCACCACCAGCACGGAGAACTCGGGCTTGTTTGCAGTTATTCAACCGGTATTTGAAAAGGCGCTGGATATCAAGCTTTACCTGATTGCGGTCGGTACCGGCAAGGCCCTGGAGCTGGGACGACGTGGCGATGTTGATGTCGTTCTGGTACATGCGCGACCTGCCGAGGAGGCCTTTGTACAGGCCGGCTATGGTGATAGCCGCCATGAAATTATGTACAACGATTTCGTTATAACAGGCCCGGCAAGTGACCCGGCAGGCGTGAATGGACTGCATGATGTCGGCAAGGCATTGCAAAAAATTGCAGACGCCGCTGCCGTCTTTGTGTCACGCGGTGATGATTCAGGCACGCACAAGAAAGAACTGGCACTGTGGCAGCAGGCTGGCATTGAGCCTGCTGGACGCTGGTACCGGCAGGTAGGGCAGGGCATGGGCAAGACCCTGCAGATAGCGGGTGAAATGGACGCCTATACCCTGGTTGATCACGGCACCTGGCTGGCCTACCGGGCAAACAGTCCGCTACAACTGCTGGTATCCGGTGATCCGCAGCTGCGAAACCCCTACGGCATTATTGCGGTGAGTCCAGCGCGCTATCCAGAAGTCAATCATGATGCTGCCATGCGCCTGATTCGCTGGTTTGAATCCGACCAGGCGCATGCCCTGATTGCCGGTTACCGTATCGAGGGTGAGCAGTTGTTCTACCCGGTTGGAGACTAGTCAATGGAAAGCCTGTCAGCGGCCACGGCTGAATCTTTTCGCCTGTTGTTCTCGGGTGATACTGCCCTGTGGGTGATCATCTTTACGTCCTTTAGCGTGTCAGTGCGGGCAATCCTGATTGCGGCACCGTTTGCCTTTCTTGTCGCTTTCCTGATGGCGCACCTGCGTTACCCGGGTCGGCGCGCCATGATTGCAGGTTTCAGCGCCCTGCAATCGATACCGGCTGTGGTGGTTGGACTGACGGTTTACCTGGTATTTTCCCGCAGCGGACCGCTGGGTGACCTGCAGCTGTTATTCACCCATTCATCGATGATTATCGGTCAGATCCTGCTGGCATTTCCGCTACTGGTAGCGCTCAGCCATGCCGCCTTTCAGGCGGCTGACCGGCGTGTGTGGGAAACCTCGGTGACGCTGGGTGCAAAGCCGGCGCATGCGTTTTTCACGCTGCTGCACGAGATTCGTTTTGGTTTGATTGCCGCGTTCATTGCCGGTTTCGGGCGTATTATTGCCGAGGTTGGCTGTTCCATGATGGTTGGCGGTAACATTCTCGGCTACACCCGTAATATTCCGACCGCCATTGCGCTGGAGACCACCAAGGGTGAGTTTTCCCAGGCGATCGCCCTCGGTATGGTATTGCTGGCGATGGCATTGTTGCTGAACGGCTTGCTGGCCTTTTTTCAGGGCCGTGGTGTAATGACATCATGAAAGAAGTTATTGTTTATAACGCTTTGCACAAGAGCTTGCATGGTCGTCTGTTGCTGGAAATCGAGTCGCTGGCCATCTATGAACAACGTTGCGTGGCACTTAGCGGTCGCAACGGTGCTGGCAAGTCCACGCTGATGCGTATCATCGCCGGCCTTGAATCACCGGACAGTGTTACCGTGACCTATGAAGGCATATCCATGCCATGGAAGCGAGCCTGCCAGAAAATGCGTACCCACGTCATTTACCTGCACCAGCAGCCCTATCTGTTTGATCGCAGCGTTACCGATAATATTGCCTACGGACTGCGTCGCCAGGGACTGTCTATCAAGGATATTTCCCGCAAGGTCTCGGAGGCACTGGATTGGGCCGGTATCGCTCACCTGCAGTTACGCAATGCCCGTGAACTCTCCGGCGGTGAACGCCAGCGCGTGGCCTTTGCGCGCGCACGTATCCTCAGCCCGAGGGTACTGTTGCTGGATGAGCCAACGGCGAATATGGACAGCGAATCACGCGAGCAGGCACACCGCATGATCAAGCAACTCAAGGAAGACGGTGTAAGTATCCTGTTGTCCACGCACGAGTTTCACACCATTGCGCATCTCTGTGATGCGCATTTTTCACTGCAATCCGGTAGCCTGCACCCGCAAACCATCGACCGGGAAAACAACGATCGCAAAATAATCCCCCTGGGCTGACTGTAATCAACAACGGTTGCGGGAGCGGATCTCGTCCTCGACAGGTTTTAAAAAACGCGGGCGAGATCCGCTCTCAAAGGTGCATTAATTTCGGTTGGAAGCGCATTAAATGCGCGAATCGCGGTAATATTCAGCTATACGGTAGCTATACGGAACAGAACTCATGCAGGATAAAGAAATCAAACACCAACCCGGCTGTGAGGATGAACTCAATACCGGCTTGCTGAGCGTTGCCGAAGCACAGGCGCGCATCATGGATGGCGTCAGCGCACTAACCGCCGCAGAAACACTGCCGCTACGAGAAACGCTGGGCAGGGTACTGGCAGAAAATATTATCTCACCAATCAACGTACCCTCACACACCAACTCAGCCATGGACGGCTATGCGATACGCGCAGCCGATCTGCCGGCAGAAGGGGTGCGCGAGTTCCTGGTGCCGGGAACCTCCTGGGCTGGCAGGCCCTACCTGGGTCCCAGCGGACCGGGCGAGGCGATACAAATCATGACCGGTGGCATGATGCCGAATGGTATGGACACGGTGATCATGCAGGAACAGGTTGAACGCGATGGCGATATGGTGCGCATCGGCACTGGACATAAGCCCGGACAAAATGTACGTGCGGCCGGCGAGGATATTACGGAGGGGCAGGCAGTGCTGGCACCCGGCAAGCACCTGACAGCGGCTGACACTGGTTTACTTGCCTCGCTTGGGTTGGCTGAAGTCAGTGTCTATCGCCGCCTTAAGGTAGCCTTCTTTTCGACAGGTGATGAACTGCGCGCAGTGGGCGAGCCGCTGGGTCCCGGTGAAATTCATGACAGTAACCGTTATACCTTGTACGGAATGCTGAAAAAGCTTGATGTCGAAATAATCGACATAGGGGTGGTGAAAGACCAGCGTGAACTGATTGAGCAGGCCTTCAAAAAGGCTGCGGGCTGTGCGGATGTCATTATAACTTCGGGCGGTGTATCTGTTGGTGAAGCGGACTTCGTCAAGGAAATACTGGAAAAACTCGGCAGCATGTCGTTCTGGAAAATTGCCATGAAACCGGGGCGCCCGGTGACCTTCGGGCAGCTGGATGATGCGGTATTTTTTGGCTTGCCCGGTAACCCGGTCTCTGTGATGGTGACGTTTTTTCAGTTCGTGCGCCCGGCACTCCTGAAGATGAGCGGCGAAACAGATGCAGCCAGTGTCTACCTGGTGCGTGCCCGCACCACCACTGCATTACGTAAACGCCCCGGCCGTTTTGAATTTCAACGCGGTGTACTGGAGCAGTCCGTACCCGGCGAGTTCACAGTGCACAGTGTCGGTGCGCAGGGCTCGGGTATTTTGCGTTCCATGAGCGAGGCTAACTGCTTCATCATGCTGGAGCCGGAGCAGTCCGGCATCGAGGCTGGACAGGAAGTGCTGGTACAGCCGTTTCAGAACCTGATTTAGCGGTAAAGCCATGTCAAACAATCCCAATGAACGTACATTCAAGCCGCTGACGATTGCCATCATGACGGTGTCGGATACACGCACTGAAGCAAACGATAAATCCGGCGATACGCTGGTAAAGTTGCTGACCAGGGCAGGGCACAAGCTCGCCGGGAAACGTATTATCCCGGATGATATCTACCAGATACGAGCTGCCGCATCAGAATGGATTGCGGATGATGCTGTCAATGCAGTTATCACCACCGGTGGCACCGGTATCACCGGGCGCGACAGCACGCCCGAGGCCATCAAGGCATTACTCGATAAAGAGATAGAAGGTTTTGGTGAGGTATTCCGTGCCGTGTCTTTTGATGAGATCGGTACATCAACCATTCAGTCACGCGCGCTGGGCGGAGTGGCAAACGCGACTTTTATCTTCTGCCTTCCAGGCTCCACCGGCGCCTGCCGAACCGGCTGGGAAAAAATTATTAATCAGCAGCTGGATTATCGCACCCGGCCGTGTAATCTGGTGGAGCTTATGCCAAGGGTGCTTGAGTGAGTTAGTGCGGTTTCTTTATTGTCCTCAGGTGCTCCCCGGGTAATGCAGGATGGCGGTATACAGACATGGCCGGATAACAGGCCAGCGACTATCATTTCATAAAGGTAACAGAAGGTATCATTATGGCTTCAAAGTGCATTACTTGCGTGGTTGCTGCGGTGTTGGCACTGACTGGCGTTATGCCGGTCTACGCGGACACCACGATGGCAATACAAGGGTCGGACGGGCTCAATACGTCAATACAGATCAGGAACGGAAAGGGCAGGATCGGCAGTAGCGGCAGAGAGGATTATCTGCTCTATGACAGTGGCACAGGAGTCATTACCTATGTCGAGCCGGGCTATCAAAAGTACACGCAGATGACGGTCGCAGAACTTGAAGCAGCAATGCAGGCAGCTGTCAGTGTCAAGGAGACGGTAGCGCCTTATATGGACAGCATACTTGCCGGGTTGTCGGTAGAACAAAGAAACATGGTTGAACAGCGCATGGGTTCGATACTGGGTGCACCTGCTGCGGGTAAGCCGGTGACGCCAGTCGACATCAGGGTGGTTGATCGGGGCAAGCAGGCTGTTGCCGGCCTGCAATGCCAGGCGACCAGCCTGTTAAAGAACGGGCAAACTGTCGCTGAAGTCTGTATGGCGACTGCTGCCAGCGGCAAGTTATCAGCTCGGGATTTCACTACCCTGGAAACGCTGGTGAGGTTATCGCGCAGCATGGCAGGCCATTACAATGGCATGTCCGACAGCATGGGCGCGCCGGCAGAGTTGCTGGCAGTAGAGCTGGAAGGTATACCGGTAAACGTGAAGGATGTTGAAAATGGCAAGTATTACCATGTAACCAGTGTCACCGATGCCGCATTATCTGATTTGCTTTTCGATGACTACAAAAAATTCCAGAAGCAGGGAATGCAGGATTTACTGAAATGAAGCCATAAAGGGACTGGCGCCTTTATGGCTTTATCCAGGACATTGACCTCGCCCCCTGTTTTCTGAACAGCCGCCCGCCGCACATAACGGGTCGGATCCGTCTAATGAGGGTGAAGCTTGACAAGCCGGGCTTGCTGCTGCGGGCCTGTGTTGTGAGCGCCCCCGATCACTTGTGAATACTCCTGCGTTTATATATTACCGTTTATGAGAGAGGAAAGATGATGACGACCCTTGTTGTTGGGGCGAGCGGCGCAACGGGCCGGTTACTGGTGGAGCAGCTGCTAAATCGTGGCGAGTGCGTCAGGATAATTGTTCGAACGTTGGACGGTTTACCTGACACCATAAAGGATCATGAGGATGTATCCATAATCCGTGCAAGTATTCCTGACCTTGGTGATGCCGAGCTGTTTCAGTATGTCAAAGGTTGTAATGCTGTTGCTTCCTGCCTTGGACATAACATCAGTTTCAAGGGTATCTATGGTCATCCGCGCCGGCTTGTTACCGATGCGGTTGGTCGATTGTGCCAGGCTATCAGGGAAAACAAGCCGCAAGCACCGGTAAAATTTGTGCTCATGAATACCACGGGTAATAGTAACCGGGATCTCCCGGAGCAGATTTCACTGGGACAAAAGTGTGTGATCTGGCTGCTGCGCCTGCTGTTGCCACCTCACGTAGATAATGAGAAAGCCGCAGATTACCTGCGCACCGAAATCGGGCAGAATGACAGTAAAATTGAATGGGCGGTGGTGCGGCCGGACAGTTTGATCAATGAAGAGGAGGCCACTGGGTACGAGGAGCACCCTTCACCTGTTCGAAGTGCAATATTTGATGCAGGCACAACCAGTCGAATAAACGTAGGCCATTTTATGGCCGAACTGATTACAGACAATGACACCTGGATTAAATGGAAAGGACAAATGCCGGTGATCTACAACGTGGTTAAAATGTAGCAAACTTTATAAAAAAACACTCATTACAAGCTTCAGCAGGCAGCGAGCAGGCCCTGCATGGATTATTTCATTGCATGCGGGTGACAATGCCCCATACCCTGGCTACGGGTGTATTAAATTGATCTGTATCAAAGTAACCTGCTTGCATATCGGCTAGCCTCATTGTAGTTGATCAGTATTGCGTCTGTCGGGTCGTCTTCCATGCTCGGCACCCATGCTGGATATCAAGGCCAGGAAAGGTACAGCGATAGTACCGCTGGTCATGAATTTCGCCGCGGGAACTGGCGGTTGGCTGGACACAGGCTCACCCGGAAGCAAGTAACACTGGCTTCCTTGAGAACAAGCGGGTTATGCTGACGTGACACCAGGCAGGAGAACGCATTGTTAAATACCAATAAATCCACCAATGACCGCAGCATTGATTCATCGGTGCTGGATGATGTCCGCAAGCATATAGCCGCCCGGGTTATCGGGCAACAGTATCTTGTCGATAGCATGCTTATTTGCCTGCTGAGTGAAGGACATGTGCTGGTAGAAGGCATGCCAGGCCTGGCAAAGACAACGGCAGTAAAGGCGCTCTCGGAAGCGATTGAGGGTGATTATCACCGCGTCCAGTTTACCCCCGACCTGCTGCCATCCGACCTCATCGGTACGGATATCTATCGCCATGAGAAAGGTGAATTCGAGTTCCGTGCCGGACCCCTGTTCCACAATATTCTGCTGGCTGATGAAATCAATCGTGCACCGGCCAAGGTGCAGTCGGCACTGCTGGAGGCGATGGGAGAGTGCCAGGTGACGGTCGGCCTGCAAACCTATCCCATGCCGAAACTGTTCATGGTGCTGGCAACCCAGAACCCGATTGAACAGGAAGGCACTTATAACCTTCCGGAGGCACAGCTGGACAGGTTTCTGATGCATGTACGCGTTGATTACCCTGGTCCCGAGGATGAGCTGGCAATTCTGGAGCTTGACAGCAAACGCTTGCTGGCAGAACCGGAAACATCTACCGGGGCGTTTCCCCAGGCAGAGCTTTTCAAGGTGCGGGAAGATGCCGCGCGCCTCTACCTGGATCCAAAGCTGAACAAATATATTGTCGATCTGGTACAGGCGAGTCGCAAACCGGAGGCCTATGAAGAGGGCCTGAAACGCTGGTGCCGTTTTGGTGCCTCGCCACGTGCAACGATCGCGCTGGCACGCTGTGCGCGTGCGCGTGCATGGCTCGACGGTGACGCGTTTGTTGCGCCCCACCATATCCATGCGGTCGCACCGGATGTATTGCGGCATCGTATTCTGCTGACCTTTGAGGCGGAGGCGGAGGGTGTGACAAGCGATCAATATATCAGGCAGCTGATGGAGGTAGTGGCAATCCCGTGATTGCCGGCAAGGGTGTTTGCCTGATGTCTGCCACGCGACCAGTCGCAGCCACGTAATGAGTCTTCATCCGCAACTCGATGATTTGCTGGAGCTGCGACATCAGGCGCGTACCCTGGGTGTTGCTGCACATCACCTGGTTAATTCTACCTTTACCGGCTTGTATGCCTCGGCATTCAGGGGTACCGGGCTCGATTTTGAAGAAGTGCGCGAATACCAGCAGGGCGATGACATTCGTAACATGGACTGGCTGGTTACCGCACGTACCAACACGCCGCATCTGAAAATATTCCGCGAAGAGCGTCAACGCAGTGTGATTTTGTGTGTTGATACCGGACCGCATATGAGCTTTGGCACCCGTGGCACGTTTAAATCAATCCAGGCTGCACGTGCTGCAGCCCTGCTGGGCTGGGCCGCCAGCAAGCAGCATGATCGTGTCGGCGGTGTGCTGTTTGGAAATCTTGCGACCGGTCTGCGCTATTTTCGGGCTACTTCGGGACGTCGCGGCCTGTGGCGAATTTTGCGCACATTGACCGAACCTGTTGAGCAGGGTGATACCGACGAATCCCGCTTGCTGGCGGCACTGCAACACCTGGACAGTGGTACTCGTACCGGCTCATTGATCTTTGTTATCGCACCCGTCAACCAGGTCACCATTGGTCTGGAACGTATCCTTGGAAGTTTGAAACAGAGAAATGATGTTGTGCTGCTACCGGTCGATGACCCGGCAGACAGCATTTTGCCTTCTGTCGGATCGGTTATTTTCTCCAATGCCGCCGGTGAGCTGCTGGAAGTCGATACTGACGACGCGGTGGGCAGGGAAGCATTTCGCGTCGATTGGGAACAGCGCCGCGAGGAACTGCAGCAGCTATGCTATCGGCTGGAGCTGGGTTTGATACCGGTCAGTACTGACGAGGATGTGCACACGTCGCTGGTCAGTGGCCTGCGCCGATACGCGGGAAGGCGCTAGCCGGCATGATGGATAGCGGCTCAACAGCATTGCGCGATATTCACGGTCTCGATGCGATTCCCTGGTGGCCGCTGGCTTCCGGCTGGTGGTTCATCATCGTTGTTGCCGCTGTGCTGCTGTTATCCCTTGGTATCCGATACTGGTTGACCTGTTACAAGGGATGGTTTGGCTGGCGCGGTGAAGCGCGCCGTGAATTGCGGGTACTGAAAAAGGCACTGAAAAGTGAAGATCCCTATGTAGTTGCCGGCAGGCTGTCGGAACTGATGCGTCGTATTGCCATGGTGCACAGCGGACGCCAGCAGACAGCCGGACTGACTGGCGAGGAGTGGCTGCAGTGGCTGGCTGCACATGACAATAACGGCTATGACTGGGAACGGCACGGACAGATGCTGATTACAGCACCGTACATGCCGCCGACGACAGCTGTTGAACGCCATGAGTTGACGACACTGATAGCGGCAGCCAGCCGCTGGCTCAACGTATCCGGATCGGCCACACAAAAGAACGGCCCGGATATTGATGGGGTAAGCCGTGTTTAGCTTTTACTGGCCATGGTTGGCATTGTTGTTGCCTTTGCCATTGCTTGTCTGGAAATTCTGGCGCAAGCCGCACGGTTATACGGATGCCTATACGCACGCGGACCGCTCCACTCTGCTGCACCCTGCACTGGGAAGACTGGCGTCAACCTTTGTCACGTCCCGATCACTCACACATGTCGGTAGTCGTCTGCAGATATTGATACTGATGTTGCTATGGGCGGCACTGGTTGTTTGCCTGATGCGTCCGCAGTTGCTGGAACCCTATACGGAAGTACGTTCCGAAGGTTATGACCTGATGCTGGCAGTCGATACCTCGCGCTCCATGGATGCCCTGGATTTTACCGTCGAGGGCCGCCAGGTTAACCGGATGGCGGTGATCAAGGGTGTTCTCGGACGTTTTATAAAGGCCCGCGAGGGTGACCGCATCGGCATCGTGGTGTTTGGCAGTCAGTCATTCGTGCTGTCTCCGATGACGCTTGATAATCAGGCCGCGTACAACCTGGTTGAAAACATTGTCTCGCGCATGGCTGGTGATGGCACGGCCATCGGTGATGCCATCGGGCTGGGAGTAAAAAAACTGCGTGATCGTCCCGAGGGATCCAGGATCCTGATCCTGGTAACGGACGGTGAAAATACCGAAGGCAGTCTGCCACCGGTGCTGGCTGCGCAGCTGGCCGCCCACGAAGGTATCCGCATCTATACCATTGGGGTTGGCAGCAAGGGACTGGTGCCTTACATGGAAGACGGCCAGCTGACCCAGGTCAAAATGGAAATTGATGAGGACCTGTTAACCGAGGTCGCCAGCATAACCGGTGGCGAGTATTTCCGTGCAACCGATACCAGTGCACTTGAAAAGATCTATCAGCGTATCGATGCACAGGAAAAAACCCGTGCGGAAGCACGCACAGTGCTGATCCCGCGGCCACTGTATCGCTGGCCACTGGGGCTGGCATTACTGTTGTTGTTGCTGCTGGGATTGTTCCCGGATGGCATTCCGCGTGCATGGTGGACGGGGCGCATGCATGGGTGAGTTGCTGGCAGGGTTTCATTTCAGTGCGCCGGGCTGGTTGTGGGCATGGTTGCTGTGTGTGCCGGTGGCCGTATGGCTGCTGTTATTCAGGCGCCTGACAGGTGGCAATGACCGTATAAGTGATTATGCGGATGCACACCTGTTGCCGCATTTACTGGGCCGTTCGACGGCCTCTCCGCGCACCCAGTGGCAACGCTATGTACGCTGGGTTGGGCTGTGGAGTTTACTGGTACTGGCGATGGCTGGACCACGTTGGGGTTTCACCGATGTACAGTTGTTTCGTCCCGGTACCAACCTGATTGTATTGGCGGATATATCCCGGTCCATGCTGGTAGCAGATGTGCAACCAACCCGTCTGATTCGTGCGCGCCAGGAAATTGAAGACCTGCTGAATCAAAGCCGCGGTATCCGCATAGGATTGATCGGTTTTGCCTCGGTGGCACAGGTTGTTTCACCTGTTACCGAGGACATGCAGGGTGTTCAACGGATGTTGTCTGCACTCGATACCCGGGTAGTGAGACTGCAGGGCAGCCGTCTGCTGTTTGCATTGCAACGGGCAGAAGAACTGATAGCGGGTCAGTCCACGGAAAGTGTCAACTCACTGTTGATTGTTACCGATGGTGATTTTGAAGAACAGGGTCTTGAACAACACCTGCAGGCATTGGCTGATGCGGGGATACGGGTACACATACTGGGTGTCGGTACTCCGGAGGGGGACGCAGTACCCGGCGAAGGGCGCGCCAACCCATGGATCAATAACAGTGCAGGGCAACTGGTGGTGTCAGCACTCAATGAACCGTTGCTGCAAGCGTTGGCAAAGGCTGGCAACGGAATCTATCAACGTGCCGATTACCGCGATCAGGATACCGACAGGATTCTTGCCGAGGTAAAGGCACAGGCCTTGCCGTCATCGGGACGTGATGAACACACACGGATCTGGGATGAGCATTTTTACTGGCTTGTCGGTCTGGCGCTGCTGTTTTTGATTCCATTGTTGCGTCGCAGCCTGCAGGGGTATAGCTCGTGAAGTCTGTGACCCTCACTGGCAATAGCACAATTTCGGATTGTTGCAGTGTTACCGGTACCGTGTTGTTGCTGTGCTGTCTGCTTGGTCCAGCTGTTGCCGATGCAGCCTGGTTCAAGAATCCTGAACAGCAAGCAGCGCAGAAATTTGAACAGGCTGAATACAATGATGCGGCAAATGAATTTACCGATGATTACCGTCGTGGTGTCGCACTCTATCGTGCAGGACGTTACACGGATGCCGGTGAGGCTTTCTCAGTTGTCGAGCGTGAAGAGGTCAAGGCGGATGCCCTCTACAACCTGGGTAACACGCACTACAAGCGCAGTGATTTTGCCGGGGCGATCGAAGCCTATAACGCCTCTCTGGAATTGCGAGCTGATGATGAAGATGTACTGCATAACCTGGCGCTGGCAAAGAAGATGCTGGAGCCATCCCTGACAGAGGAAGAGCAGGAAGAGCAGGAAGAGCAGGAAGAGCAGGAAGAGCAGGAAGAGCAGGAAGA
>JAOUCV010000004.1 GCA_029859555.1 Gammaproteobacteria bacterium | reverse complement strand
TGTCGCCGCCCGGAACGCGCGATGGGGCCGATAGCAGTCACATTATCCAGCTCCGGCATGCTGATCGATGGCGTCGGCGCAAGAAACATTCTTGCAGAACGATAAGCAATATTCATTTGCTCGATGATCTGCCGGTCTTCAGAACTGTCGTCGCAGTAAGCCGCGTAGATGCTCGCCCAGTTCAGCGAGCACAATGCCACTGTCGGAATTTTCCGTTCTGCGGCAGCCGACAGTATGCGATAGGGTATATCTGCCAGCACCAGGTCAGGCTGTAACTGCTGCAACAAATCGAGATCCGACTGCAACCCGGATTGCCAGTCACGATGAAACGAGCGGTAGACCTGTGTTGATGCACGGGTATCCACTTCCCAGGCACTGCGCATGCGTAATACCGGGTCCAGATCTATCTGCTGGTAAGCAAATTCACCATCAAGCCTGGCAGCCACCACTGCGCGCGGCAGGCTGCCACAAACGCTGAGAAGCAACTGTGGTAACTGCTTGCGCAGTGCATTCACAACCGGTGCTGCCTGCGCCAGGTGTCCGAAACCGTGGCCGGACAGCGCCAGCAACAGGTGGGGAGAAAGTGAGACCACGGTAACCAGTCAGCCGCTTTCCGGCAACAGCTTCTCCATTAGATAGCCGAGGCAATCCTGGCGGATGATGCGTTCATCAAGGGTAAACATCGACGGCATTAACGGTCGTGCCGTTACCAGCATGCCGTCTTCAATACTGAAATAACGCTCATACGCCGACTGTTTGTTATCGTCGCTAACTTCCAGCCAGACATCCGCGCCTGCTCTCACCTGGCCCAGCCCGGTTCCTGCCGGCAGCTCCCTGAAATTCAGATGATCGATATTACCCACCAGTTGCAGATCAACAGCAGCATCGCCAAAACCAAAACTGACTGCTGCAGGGATTTTCACAACCGCAACCGTGTGAAACAGGTCCACATCATGTGAAGCGACCGGATGTTGTGGCAACTCCGCCAGATGCAGGCAGGCATCCATGTAATCATGGGCATGTGCCGTGCCATATTCATGGTCAGGCTTGCCGCACTCAATGGTCACCGCAGGACAGACACCGGACATCGCCATGGATTGCACGCCCGTTGGGCGAATAAAATACACCACGGTGCGGCTGAACAGCGAGGCCAGATGCAGGAACTGGTTATCGACACGGTTGATACAGCCGTAGTGTGGATTGATACCGGTATTATTGTGAACATCAATACTGGCAAAGGCCTTGCGCGCACGCATGCTCTCCACCACCTGTTGCATCATGACGGCTTCCGGCGCATCTGGCTCTTCGGTTCCCGGCCAGACACGGTTGTAATCCGACTGCCCGTCCAGAAAACGCAGGCCCTCGCTGGCTGCAGCGACATTACCGATAAAGACTGACAGGGCACGCGGCAATTCCTGGTTATGGTATTTTTTCAGCAACGCCTGCAGCGCGTAAAAACCGGTACTTTCGTTACCATGAGCCAGCACTGTTATGAACAGGGGCTCGGGCCGTCGCCCCGGCAGATGTATCAGGGTCGGCCCGCCGAGCAAACTCTCGAGTGATTCCATCGGGCATTCCAGCAGCCCGTCAGGCAGTTTATTTATTTCATTGAGCATTATTTATTTCCAGTTACTTCAAATCCCATTCATGCACCGGCGCGCCTGTTTCCTGATGTGCATGATACGCCTGCGTCATTGCTGCCAGGTTGTCGCCATGCTGTTCCACGTAGGCACGCTGCCAGGCGGTACCTGTCTGGCCAGTCAGCAAACGGGCTTCAATAATTGCAAGGTAGCGGTTGATATCGTCGACGTCTATCTCCAGTTGCTGCAAACCCTGTCTTGCCATCGGCAGCAGCTTCTCCAGTAACAGTTTCTGCACACTGCCACGGTTGCCATCCAGCCAGGTGACCTGCGCATCCAGCCCGTGATGTGCAGCGGTATAAAAATTATCGCGCGCCACGGAAAAGGCCAGTTGTTCCTCCGGAGGAATATCTGCCGTCATCAACGTCTGCATAAGCCCGTAAAACAGGGCAGCGTTGGCGATCATATCCAGGATTGTCGGGCCACCGGGTATAGTGCGATGTTCAATACGCAGGTGCGGCATAGCGTCATAATCAAAACCAATCAGTGGCCGGTTCCAGCGCCAGATAGTGCCATTGTGCAAGCGTACATGTGACATCTGGTCAAGTCCGTCATGAAACGGCATTGGCAAAAGCAAGGGATAATGCTCTTCGTTCTCGACAAAACATTCGAAAACAGACTTCCTCACATAGCCGGAACCAAAGGTTACCCGCCGCATCGGTCCATGACTGGCACCGGCGAAACCACCCACCTCGACTGATTGTTCAAACAGGGGAATGCGCGTCTCACTCCAAAGATTATGGCCAAACAGCCAGGGCGAGTTCGCCGCGACAGCTACCATCGGTGCCGAGGCAATCATGGCTGCGTTCATGGCACGTTTCGCGTCACGCGGATGTATTTTAAGGTGCAGCTGAAAGGAGGTAGTCGCCGCCTCCAGCATGACGTTATTGTGTGCCACCCGCAGAGGCTGCTGGCCGCTGATATCCAGTTGCAGCGGCCGTCCCTCACGCAGCCGCAGTATCTGCTCATTGAGCGCACGATAACGCTTCAGGTCAGACATATTGGCCTGCGTCAGCTCTGATTCCTGCAGCGTTGGCAGGATACCAATCATTAACAGACGCGCATGCAGGGTTTCTGCCGCCTGTTTGCATTGTTTCCAGGTCGCACCGAGACTCGCTTCAAAACGGCTGAACGCCGACCCCGACAGGTGTTGCGGGTGATCATTGAGTTCGACATTGAAGCATGACAGTTCCGGCACCACCATCGGGTTATCAAGCTGCTTCAGAAAGGCCTGGTTCAATGGTGCCGGGCGCGCCTGACTGTCGATCAGCCAGGCCTCGAGTTCATAGCCACCCATGCGATCACGTGGAGAAAAAATATCGGCATCGAACCATTCGCCCAGCAAAGCTGTTTCGGCATGCAGGCGTTCTGCATACTCAACGAAGTCATTCGGTGTAAATCTCGCTGCCTCGATTTCCTGGCCCATAGCCCTGTTACTCGTCAGATCCGGTGTTGCCGGTTGCTGGCAGGCAGCACCATCACTGCAGGTTGATAATCACACGGTTTACAGCGTCCAGTCGTTCAGGGGTGCCTATATCAAACCAGCTGCCGGTGTAGCGTTCCCCACTGACCTGCCCCGCATCCATGAGTTTTCTCAACACCGGGCCAAGCGGAAATGCACCGGGACTGCAATCTGCAAACAGTTCCGGCCGATACACACCAATACCACTGAAAGTCAGCATCGCCGGCCCGCTTTGTGACAAGCGCCCCCCGGACAAGGAGAAATCACCGTCCGGATGCTGCTCCGGGTTATCCACCATCACCAGGTGTGCCAGGCCATCCGGCCCTGAAGGCAGGGAATCAAAGGGGAAATCAGTCCAGATATCTGCATTCACTACAATAAAGGGCTCAACACCCAGTAACGGCAGCGCATTCAGGATACCGCCTCCGGTTTCCAGTGACCCCCCGGTCTCGGCGGAATACCGGATGCTGACACCATAGGCATCACCATCACCCAGCGCCTTTTCAATCTGTTCACCCAGCCAGGCATGATTGATTACCAGCTCGGTGATACCCGCCCCGGCAAGCGCGTGCACCTGGCGTTCGATCAGTGTTTGCCCGCCAATGCGCAGCAGCGGTTTCGGTACAGTGTCGGTCAGTGGCCGCATTCGCTCGCCGCGACCGGCCGCAAGGATCATTGCTTTCATGGTTTTATATTACAGGATTACCCGGTCGTGATTCGACCGGCACAGGCCAGAAATAGTAAATATTTTTCCGTGCCGGCGTAATACACCAGATGCAACAAAAGGGTGCCTATGGCGAGACCAGCATCCAGCGCTGAATAATCAGCAGGTCACCCGCGTTGAAGAGGCCATCCGGTAGCGATACGTTATTGACGATCGGTGCCACATCACCACGCAATAACTGGGCACTATCCGGGGTCAGGCTGCCAAGCGCAAATCGGCTGGCCAGCAGCACATCGGCGGCGTTCAAAATTCCATCATTATTGATATCACCGTTAGTGCCGGCAGGAATGGATGAGCCGCTATTCGGATCACTGCCGGCGGCGACCTCGACAGCATCACCATAACCATCCATATCGCTGTCCGTTAGCAGCGGATTGGTTAAATAGCTGTTTACCTCGTCTCCGTCAGTCAGGGTGTCGTTATCCGTGTCGGGGTTCAGCGCATTGGTACCAGCCGTTATCTCGTCCACATCATCCAGCCCGTCATTATCATCATCGGCATCACAGGCATCCCCCTGCCCGTCAGCGTCATAGTCAAGCTGAATTGCATTGGCAACCAGCGGGCAGTTATCGTCCGCATCGGGCACGCCATCCATATCACCGTCCGGCGGTAACAGTGCTGCCAGCGCCAGCGTCGCCTGCACCAGCCCGTGACCACTCCGGTAATCGAATCCGGCAACATCCATATCAATGGCCGTGTCCTGCATCGCCGCATACAGCGCATCCACCCCCAGCGAGCCATCATACTCACGCAGCAGGGCAGCCATGCCGGCGGCATGCGGCGCCGCGGCCGAGGTGCCGAAGAAGTTTGGTGATCCGTTGCCTTCATAGTCCGAACCAAAGAAGGTGTTATCACCCCCGTCCGGCGCCACGAAGTCCGGCTTTTGCCGCAACTGCATGACCGGGTTTCCAGCTATATCAAACAGAATCGGCGTGCCGCCGTGCGAAGAAAAACTTTCCAGCCTTGGCGGTGATACACCAAACTCCGGCGTCCTGTCGTAACGCGCCGCGCCGACAGCCTGTCCGCCGGCGGCGATCGCATGGCCATAGCTGGTGGCACTGCGAGTGGCAAATTCATTGATCGTCATGGTGCCAAAATAGACCAGCTTGATTTTGCCTGGCAGCGACCCGGCATAATGCTCAATCCCTAACTGGTAGTTTTTGGTCAATCCGCGAGGCGTGGTATAGGAAAAGATTTCTAGCGCATCCCCACCAAGATTGCCTGCAGTTGCGCCTGCCAGTGCCTGCCCTGACGCCGAATACAGGATAATATCCATATCCGTGTCGGCGCCCGGCGCACCACTTACCGAGAAGAACGGGTCTTGCCACTGCAGCACAAAGATAACCTGGGTGTTCGCCGGGATAGTCACTTCCATCAGGGAGTCAACACCGGCACCTGCATCAAAATCATGGCGCACACTGCCGGGAGAATAGCCGCTCACTCCGGAATAACGAAAGGCATCCTCATAAGACTCGTCGGCCTGGTTACCGGCTGCCGAGAAATAGGCCACGCCCATGGCCTTCACACTATCCACCGCCTGGGCAATGATGCCATCCTGAAACATCGGCTCGGAAAAATAAATGACATCATCGTTAATGATGTCCGCACCCGCTAGCGTGGCAAGATCAATTATGCCGTTGGCAAAGGCGGCGCTGCCATTAAAGGCGCTGTGGAATGCCTGGCTGGCACCGGGTGCCACGTCGTGAATAATCTGCATCATGGCACGGCCCTCATCAGAGCCTGAGCCGCAACCATTCTCTTCTTCCAGCACCAGTATACCGGCAGGCAAATCACCTGAACTGACATCGCCAGCCGCGCCACCGCTACAGTTATAGCTGTCTGACAGGGTGCCTATGGTAACGCCGGCCCCATCCACACCATAAGCACTGCGCGCGTCATCAGACAGCATGGCGGCATCACCCTGGCTGGTAACCGCACCCGCCATGGACCTTGCATAAGCGGGCCGCACCAGCTTCATTGCTGGCAATTGCGCCACGGTCTGCAGCGACGCAATCGGTAACAGCCCGGAAACCATGCGCCCGTAAACGGCAGGCTGCTGCATACCCTGTGCCTGCAATTGCAATATCAATTCTGTCACATCAGCGGCTGCCACCACGTCCACGACAACCATCTCATCCTTTACTTGCATCAGACCAAGCGAGGGCTTGAAGATTTCTTTCTGTGCGGTCGCCTGCCGGCGTTCGACAAAGTCACGGTGTTCATGAAACAGCAATGCGAGGTCAAGACCGACGCGTGCCATCACACCGTTCTTGCCACGGCGATCGGGACCTGCAAACGACTCAAGGGCGCGCAGTCCCACGGGGTTGTTGAGGCTCTGCAGAACAGCAGGCACAGATGATGGTGCAGCGGTCGCCAGCTGGGTGACAGCGAACAACCACAGGGCACAGATATTTCGCAATGCTAACGGCATGTGAACATCAACCAATCAAGCTGCTGTAATATTATTCCTGGACGGCGACGGCCTGTACAACAGCAGCGTACTGCCATTATAGACCAGCAAACGATGACACCGCAGGAGTTCGCTCACATCCGCCGCCAGGCGCTGTCCGCAGGCCGTTCAGCCCCCTGATTCTACAGAACTTATCAGGCAGGGCTCGATATCCTGCTGACGCACCGGGTACTGTAAAACAGCATGCAGCGGAAACAGTGCAGCCAGTTTCTCCACGTACTGGTACTCGCGTTTTTCCACCAGCACGATAATACGGCTGCTGGCTGAATATTTTTGCAGGCTGTAGAGAAACACATCCAGGTTGCAGACATTGACCCCGGCATAATTATTACCATAGCCGTACATGAATTCCGCAACCACCAGGTCAGGCGCCTGCGTCTTCAATGCAGCAATCGCCTTGCGCATGGAACTGAACTTGCTCTCCTCAATATTCAAACGCTTGTAGAGCGCAGAAAAGTCCGGATGCAACGGTGATTCAATAATCGAAAAAAGTTTTTGCATCGACACCCCAAAGGACAGCCTACTCGAGATAAAATTGCACGGCAGTGACGCCCGGCAATTTCTCAAGCAGCACCCTGATTGCCGACTGCTGGTCGGCAGCAAACCCGCCCAGCACGTAAAGTACATCCTGCTGCGCAACCAGCCTGATGACATTGCCATCCATAACATCGACCACCGCGCCATCCAGTAATGCCACCTTTGCCTGTGCCGCAAGCAATTCCGCATGCAGCAGTTGTTTCCCCGCATCAGCGGCGCCAACTGCCACATGATTAAATACCCGGCCACTTGCCTCGTCCTGCTTGCCCGGCTCGGCACGCAGGCTACTGCAATCCCGGCCAGGCTTCACAGTTGACCGGCGTTTTGCATTGGCCGGCACCAGCCTGCCGTCACAGGCGAGTGTGTTGGCGGGAACCACCGTCGCGACGCCCTGTTCCTTGCGGGTAATAGCGGCTGCATCCAGCACCAGCTGGTCAACGCGTTCACGGCCTGCTGCATCAGGCGCATACCCGGTGATCACAATCGTATTACCAAAACGCGTCACCACAGCCTTCACATCTCCCAGCTGACCCGCTTGCTTGTCTATCAGCCCGGCAAGCTCGCACTCGAAGGCGCGGTCCATGGCACCAGGCTGCAGTGTATCTGTTGCAAAGACCGGGAACTCCCACTCTGCACGCACTGAAAAGCTGATCAAAAATACCAGCGCCCCGACAGACAAGCAACGCTGCAACGCGGTCAGACTCTTGTTGGACATAACATCTCCTGATTGTCTAGCATGTACTTGTCTGGCTACCCGCGGACAACCCGGGTGGAAACTCTAGCGGCAGATCACCTTCCTGCCACGGCGGGTATTTAGTCATGATACGGGTAAACAGCTGCGAACCAAGCAGCCTCTCCAGCCAGGCGTGCAAGCGCAGATACGGCGTTTCGTCAAACCAGGCCCTGTCAACGTTTGCAAACTGGCGCACGAAAGGAAAAATTGAAACATCCGCCACTGTCATGCGATCGCCGCACAACCAGTCATGCTTGCCGAGGCGCTGCTCCAGCTGAGCGAGAAACACTTGCCCCTGTGAACGGTAATATTCTGCGGAATGCTGCGGATAGCGTTCTGCGTACTTGTAATAGTCGAGCTGCTGCTTGAAAGACGTATCACAGGCATCCACCAGCTGCCTGGACTGTTCCCCGAAACTGTCACCGCGGTGCGGCAGCCAGCCATCCGGGTCACTATCAGACAGCGCCCAGTCAATTATGTCGCGGCTTTCTTCCAGTACTGCGCCACCCGGCAACACCAGCACCGGCACAGTTCCCTTGGGTGAGCAGGCCAGCAATGCGGCCGGCATGTCGCGCAACACAACTTCACGCAATTCAACTGCAATAGCACTGTAACTGACGGCCATGCGAGCACGCATCGCATAGGGGCAACGACGGAACGAGTACAGAACGGGCAGCTCAACCAACATGCAACGCCTTCAACCTAGGCTGACATACCCGGCCACAGCCTGATTGCCAGCAACAGGAAACCGGCAGCCATCAGGCCACAGGCGATAGTCACCATCAGCAAGCCCGGTTGCATGCCGTTTTTGAGCAGGATATTAATACCAATACCGGCACCGATTGCGGTCACGAAAAAACCAAATTCATTGACGATCATCATGGTCAGCAACGGCAGCTCGTAGTTTGCCTCCGGCGACAGCACACCGGAGGCAACCAGCCCGACGGCCACCAGCAGGCCCATACCCATTGCCAGCCAGGGAAAAGTCATTTTACCCATTTAGCATCTCCTGAAAATATTGCAATGCACTAAAGAGCATCAGCTGGTAAAGCCGGCATTACGCAGCTGACGATCATGCAGACGACTCAGCAACAACAACGCACTCACAGCGCCAGCCAGCGCAAAGCCCATATCTGACTGTGTATCCCACACATACCCCTGCGTACCGAGAAATGCCTCGGCCGACTCACCGCTTGCAAGCGCTACCACCCATTCAACCAATTCGTAAAACGCGCTGAACGCGAGGCAAAAACATACCACCAGAAAAGCAAGCCAGCCGCGCACCCGCACCACCTTTTTGCGAATCAGGATTTCCCGCGCCACCATGGCAGGAATAAATCCCTGTGCAAAATGCCCGACCTTGTCGTAGTTGTTGCGCGCCACACCGAAGCTGTCCCTGATCCAGTCAAACAGCGGTACTTCTGCATAGGTGTAGTGTCCACCGACCATAAGTATGACGCAGTGAACCAGGATCAGCCCGTAGACCAGCGGCGTCAGCGGGAACGACTTGCGTGTCGCCAGCAACACCAGCAAACCGATAATGGCCGGCAACACTTCCAGGAACCAGGTGAAATAGTCAGCCGGGTTAATTGCCGACCAGAGCAGCACCGCAGCAAACACCAGCAGCCAGAGTTTATCCATTTTTCACATCTACGGCCCTGTTAACTCCAGCTCCTTCATGTCCTGCTTTCCATCGCCAGCGTAGTCAGCCGGCTCATCACTTGCATCTCGACAAATACCCCAAACTCTTTCAGCTCGTCATGGCGACTGGCAACCTCCACGACATAGGCCAGGGTTCGCGGAATATCGCCCAGGTAACCGGGCTTGCCATCGCGATGATTAAGGCGCGCAAAAATACCGGCCGCCTTGAGGTGGCGTTGCATCCCCATCAGGTCAAACCAGCGCAAAAAGCTATCCGGGTCGCAGTGTTCCTCGCGCAAAATCCCGGACTGCAGCGCCAGCTGCTGGTAACCCAGCGCCCAGTCTTCCACCTGCGCGCGCGGCCAGTCGATATAGCAGTCGCGCAATAGCGATACCAGGTCGTAGGTGACCGGCCCAACAACGGCATCCTGAAAATCCAGGATACCCGGATTATTGCGTTGCGTGACCATCAGGTTGCGTGAATGGTAGTCGCGGTGCACACACACCTGTGGCTGCTGCAGCGCATTGTCGGCAAGCAGTGAAAATACCGCATCGACAAGCGCAGTCTGCGTGGCGTCCAGAGTAACGGCAAGATGCTCGCCAAGCAGCCATTCGCGAAACAGCCCCATCTCTTTCAGTAACAGCGCACGATCATACGCAGGCAGCCCGGCACCCGCGGTGATGCAGGTCTGTATCGTTGCCAGTGCACTCAGTGCATCGCCATAGAGACGCTCGACAGAATCACCGTTGAGCTCATCCAGATAGGACCGGCTACCGAGGTCCGACAGCAGTAAAAAACCCTGCTCAAGGTCATAATCGATAACGGCCGGAACATTCAGACCGACATCAAACAGTATGCGGGAAACATCAATAAACGGGCGTGAGTCCTCATTTTCCGGCGGCGCATCCATGACGATAAGACTTTCGCCCTGATGCAGCACCCGGAAATAGCGACGAAAGCTGGCATCGGCTGATGCCGGCTTGAGCGTGTATTCACTGAAATCCAGTTCCGATTCCAGCCAGTTTTTCAATTTTTCCAGACGCTCCGGCACGTTACAGGTTCCTGTTTGCTGATTCCCGGTTAAAGGGCGGCATTATATGCGTTTTCTTGCAGAAGTTCCTGAAAATACAGATGCCTGGGTGCTTCAATCGCTATCCGGCGACGCAAAACGCTGATGCCATTTGGCAGCTACCATCTCACGCAGATCGTCTGCAATCAGGTAAAAGCAGGGGATGGATATCAGGATAATACCGGTAGCAAACAACAGGCCGAAGCCGAGGCTGACCGCCATCGGAGACAAAAATGCCGTTTGCCCGGTGGCAAAGAAGATCAGCGGGGAAATACCCAGAAAGGTGGTGATACTGGTGAGCAGAATGGGACGCACCCGTACCCGACCGGCTTCAATCATGGCTTCAATACGATCCATGCCCTCGCCGCGCATGCGCTTGGCAAAGCTAACCAGAATCAGGGAGTCATTCACCAGGATACCGGTCAATGCAAGAAAACCGATCGCTGACAGAAACTGCAGGTTATAGCCAAACAGGACATGGCCAAACACCACTCCGATCAAACCAAAGGGAATAGCAAACATAACCACCAGCGGGTCCAGCATGGAACGAAACAGTGCCGCCAGGATGAAGAAGATCAGTACCGCCGAAATCAGCAACGCATCGCGCATGCCATCAAAGGATTCCGAGGCATCTTTTTTCTCACCGAGAAACAACAACTCATAGCCGGGCAAGCTTGCTCCAATATCAGCAAACTCAGCCTGCAGCAGACCGGTCACTTCAAGTGGTGTAATAACCGCTCCATCGACATCGGCAGTCACCAGTCCAAGGCGACGGGTATCACGACGACTGATGGTATTCATGCCGCGGCCGGCAGTAATCTCTGCCACGTCTCCCAGATACACCAGGCGGCCGTCGTCCAGCACAATCGGCAGTCGCTCCAGGTCATTGCCGTAGCGAATGGTCTCCGGATAAATCACGCGTACCGGCACCCGCTTGTTATCCAGCGTGACATGCACAGCCTCAACACCCAGAAACCCGGTGCGCACCGCGTCGGCCAGTTGGTTCTGGCTGATGCCGAGCTCCTTGCCGCGCGAGTTCAGCGAATACTGGTACTCGAGCTTGCCGACTTCCAGGTTATGGCGCACATCATGCACACCCGGCAGGCGTTGCAGGTATTCGGCCAGGTGGTCCGCCTGTAGCCGCAACACATCTACATCCGGACCGGTAACACCGACCTCCAGGTCCGCTCCTGCCGGTCCGCCCTGCGGCCGTTGTATTGCGATACGACGCACACCGGCAACCGCCTGCAGTTTTTCGCGCAACTCGCTAATAATATCTTCCGTTGGCCGGGTGCGCGTGCCTTCCCAGGCAAACTTCAGGCTTACCAGCGGCGTTATATAACGTTCAATAAATCCATCCGGTTGTGCCTTCTGCAAATCAACAACCAGCTGAATATAGTGACTGCCCACCTGGAAACGATTGAAGTCGATAAAGCTCACACCGACGTTGGTCAGTAACGTATCGAGATCTTCCTCATCCATTGACTCAAGTACGATGTCTTCCATTTTCTCAGCCAGCAGGGCGGTATCTTCAAGGCTGTAGGTTTGCGGTGCCTCGGCATTAATAAAAAACTGGCCGATATCGACCTCGTCAAACAACTGAAATGGAATGCGCGTGACTGCAAACACCAGCGCTATCATCAATATGCCGATACTCAGCAGCGCCACAAAATAACGATGTGCCAGTGCACTGCGCAACCAGCCTATGTAATGCTCCAGTAATGCACTCCAGTCAACCCGGCGCTCGTGTGTCCGCGTACCCTTGTCCGAAGTACGTAACAACTCGGCAGCATGTGACGGCAACACACCGAAGGCCTCCCACAGCGAGCCCAGCAACGAAGCACTGACAACCACCGGAATCACGGCAATAAACGCACCCATGACGCCCTTGATGGCAAACATCGGCAAGAACGCAGCCACCGTGGTGGCGGTACTTGCCACCACCGGCCACAGCACTTCCCGCGCACCAATACGCGCCGCCTCATGCGCCGGCTTGCCCATTTCCATATGGCGATACATGTTCTCTGTAACAATAATGGCATCGTCAACAATCAGGCCGAGGGCGATCAGAAAGGCAAATAACGACACCATGTTAATGGTGTAACCGAGATAGTAGATGGCGATTACGGCAAACAGGAAAGATATCGGGATACCCATCGCTGTAATGAGTGCAACCCGGAAATTCAGAAACAGGTATAGCGACAGCAATACCAGGAACAGACCTACCAGCCCGGATGACTTGACCGTGTTCAGGCGTGTTTTCACATACACCGACAGGTCGTTATACATACCGACCTTGATTGACGGCGGCAACTCCTTGCGCAGCTGTTCAGCAAACTCGCGCGTGGCATCCGCGACATCGATGGTAGATGACTCTGCGGTTTTGGTCACCGTCATATTCACCGAAGGCTGACCGTTAAAGCGCCCTATCGTTTGCGCCTCTTCAAGCCGCAGTTCGATGTCAGCAATCTCTCCCAGGCGCAGCTGGCCACCGCGCTTATTGCTACGCACACTGATTCCTGCAATCTCTTCAGGTTTTGGCGCTACCCCCTTGCCCCGCAACAGGATGTCACCTTCACTGGCCTTCAATGAGCCGCCCGGCAAATCACGTAAATTCCCGCGTATCGCCGACATGACCTGCCCCAGTGACACCTGGTGTGCAGCCAGCACAAAAGGATCCACCTCGACCCACAACTCCCATTCGCGGTTACCGGCGATACCGACACTGGCAACGCCCGGAATCTTCGCCATGCGTTGCTTGATACGATCAGCCTCGTCATACAGATAACCGCGCGCCACATCACCATAGAGACTCAAACTGATAACCGGGAAGCGCGCCTTTACCCTGACCAGCTCCGGCTCTTCCGCCTCGTTCGGCAAATCGGTTATCTGGTCAAGCGCCGTCTGCGCGTCGCGCATATACTGGTCGACATCGGTACCCGATTTCAGCTTGATCATGAGAGAAGCCATACCCTCATTGCTGGTCGAACTCATGACGTCATTGTCAGCCATGCCGTCAAACTCTTCTTCCAGTGGAATAGCTATCTGGCGTTCTACTTCCTCTGGCGAAGCACCCTCGAACTCGACACTCACCGTGACGACATCCATTTCAACCGTCGGAAACATCTCCTGCGGCATGGAACGCCATGACAGTACGCCGAGAATCACCACGATCATCAACATGAGGTTGGTGATCAGCGGATTATTGATGGAGAACCGTATCAGCGGCATGGAGTGTCCGGGTAAAAGATGGGCTGTACTATTCGGTTACAGGTTCACTGGCGATGACGCGCACCTTCTGACCGTCACTGAGCGCCGAAACATTATGTGTCACAATACGGTCACTGGCATCAACACCCCGCTGAACCACCTGCAAGTCGCCGACACGTTCACCCAGTGTCACCGCTGACATCACCAGTGTGTCGCCGTCCAGTCGAAAAACAAAGGTCTGGCCTTCATCATACAAAACAGCGGTCACCGGCACGGCCGTCACCTTGTTCAATTCACGCAGCGGCAAGCGTACCTGTGCAACCTGCCCCGGCCGCACTGACGCGCCTGCCACGCGCACACGCAGGGCATGCGTAAAGGTGACCGGGTCCGGATCGATCTGAAAGGCAATAACCTTGCCGGGCAGTGTCGCACCATCAACCACCACGTCAACGGTATCGCCCTGCGCTAAAGACTGCGCGACATTGCCACGCACTTCGACATAAAGGTCCAGTGACGAGGTATCAATCAACTCGGCAATCATATCGCCGGGCGTCACATAATCACCGATCTGCCCTTCCACGGCATTAACACTGCCTGCAAAAGGCGCCAGCAATTGTGTACGCGCCAGGTTGCGGGCGGCACGGTTACGCTCCGCCTGCTTCAGGGCAATTCGCGACTCCGCAGAGGCAACACTCGATTTGAGTCGGGCAACTTCAGCCTGCAGTTGCAGTAACTTGATACGGGCCTCGTCAAGCAGTGACTGTGACACCAGCGACTCTGCACCCAGCTTGTCAAGCCGCTCGAGGTCATTCTGCTGCAAGCCGTAGTTACGCTTCGACAGCGTCAACAGCTCACGGTCACGTTCTATATCCCGGGATTCCTGTGCCAGCCGGGCTTCGGCCTCGATGAGGGCATCCCCGTAATCGCCGGATGCCAGTGACAACAGCAGCTCATCCTGCCGGACCCGTTGCCCGGGCTCAACCGGACGCGACTCGATCTGGCCGGATAATTCAAAATGCATTGCAGCGCGCCGGGCGGGATCCAGCCGGCCACTGACAACCTCGGCGGGCACCAGGTCATGCAAACCGACAGCGGCGACCCTGACCCCGGGTACCATGACCTGTTGCAGCTCCGGGTCCTTGTCCGGAGCGGTCAGCAGCAATAGCACGACGAGGCTCGCAAGGGCCAGCAGAACAGCAATCTGGGCAGGTGACTTGATAGATAACACACTGATTATAAATTGTTTGAAGTTAAAGCCATTCTATGCGATTTTACCTCGCGCCCGCCAGCTATCTGCCACACCAAAAGCGGCTCACACAGCTCACATGACCAAAAGCGACCATAATTGTCACGCACACCATGCGCTTGCCAGCCTTTACTGACTTGCGCCTGCGCACGCCCTTTCAGTGGGTCATCATCGCCCTGCTGACGGCCATCGGCGCCACCGCGGAGGCCGGCTGGCAATGCGCCGAGCAGCCGAATGGCTTGTGGGAATGCACCACCCCTGCACCACCGGAGGTCATCCCGGCGGATGACAATTTACTCATACCTGAAGAGACCGACACCGATGACAGCGAAATAGTTGCCCCCGTCCCGGAGGAAACGAAATTATTCGCAGCGCCTGTGCCAACTGTTCCGCTAACCCCGGATACAACGGATACAACGGATACAACGGACACAACGGACACAGTGGTTACAACAGCCACAACTGACACGCCTGCGGAGAAACCGGTTAGCACAGAAGATCTGCCTGACACACTGGATGCAACACCGGCAACAGCACCCGCCGCAACGTCCAGCCCGGTAGTTACAGCGCCACCGGTGAGCGCAACAGCAGAATCGCACCTGATACCTCAAGCCAGTAAAATGAGGCATTCCCGCACACAGGATGCGGATACTGATCGCTGGGCACTGTGCCCGCCGTTCCCGCAGTCACCCGTGAACCCGCAAACAACAAACCCTGATGAAATAGATCTGCAGGCAGACAGCGCACAGGCCAGTGACGGCAATATCTACACCCTGGATGGTAATGCCGTGGTGCTTTACGGACCGCAACGACTGGAGGCCAGCACCATCACCTACCGGCAGGATAAAAATGAACTGACCGCCGAGGGTGATATCCGCTTCACCGCTCCAGGCCTGATTATCGATGGCCAGGACGCAACACTCTATCCGGATGTGGAACAGGGCAACCTCAATAACATTACCTATACCCTGACCGAGGCCCATGGCCGCGGCACTGCCAGTGTGCTTGATCTGAAGGACCGCGATAACCAGCATCTGCAGCAGGCGTCCTACACTACCTGCCCGCCCGATAACCATGACTGGGAACTCACGGCAAAAGAAGTCGATCTTGACCGCGCCGAAGGGATCGGCACCGCGCGCAATGCAAAACTGGCCTTCAAGGGTGTGCCTATTCTCTATACACCGTACATTACATTTCCGATTGATGACCGCCGCCGCTCCGGTCTGCTGGCTCCCAAGATTGGACATACCGAAGAAACCGGCGCTGATATCAGCGTACCGTACTACTGGAACATTGCACCTGACAAAGACGCGATCATTACCCCGCGTTACATGAGCGATCGCGGCCTGATGCTGGGTGGCGAAATGCGTTACCTTAACAAACATAACGAAGGCACACTCAGCGCTGAATACCTGCCCTCCGACGACCGTTTTAATAACGAGGATCGCAGCCTGGTTGCCATCGAACACTACGGCAACCCGTGGCCACGCTTACAGACCAGCGTAGTCGCCAGCAATGTCTCGGATGACCGCTACTTCGAAGATCTTGGCAGCAGCCTGGTCAAGGCCAGCCAGTCGAACCTGGAGCGCACCGCCGAGGCCAACTATCATGGCAGCTTTTGGGGCCTGGGACTGAAGCTACAGGATTTCCAGACGGTTGACCCGGCACTGACACGCGCGGACAAACCCTACAAGCAACTGCCACAGGTGGTCTTCAACGCGGCACCGGAAAGTCGTCTGCTCGGGCTTAAATTCAGCACCCGTGCCGAGGCCAATTATTTCACCCACAGCGACGGTGATATCATCAAGGGCACACGCGTCGACCTGCAACCGCGTGTCAGTCTGCCGGTACACCGTGCTGCCTGGTATCTTGACCCGGCTGTCAGCCTGCGACATACCGCCTACGACCTGGATAACACCTCGAACGATGAAGACAACAGTCCTTCCCGTACCACCCCCGTGGTCAGCCTGGATGCCGGTACCTTTTTTGAACGCAGCAGTCACTGGGGTGATACCAGCTTTGTGCAGACACTGGAACCGCGCCTGTTCTACCTGTACGTACCCGACAAGAACCAGGACGATATCCCGGTGTTTGATACCGGTGACTACGACTTCAACTTCTGGACCCTGTTTCGCGAAAATCGCTTCAGCGGTCCGGATCGCATGGGTGATGCCAACCAGGTGGCCGTTGCACTGACGACCCGCTTTCTGGACCCCGATAATGGAGTACAACGCTTCAGTGCCAGCCTTGGCTCACTGTTTTATTTCAGTGATCGCAATGTCACCCTGCCGGATGAACCCGTAGAAACTGACGACAGTTCCAATATAGTTGGCGAGATAACACTTAACCTGGCGCGCAACTGGACGGCCAAATCCGAGTTGCAATGGAACCCGCACAGCTCAAGTACCGCACGCAGTGACCAGCACCTGCAATACCGTGCCGGCCCCCGCAAGCTCATCAACCTGGCCTATCGTTACCGCGACGATATCCAGGAACAAACCGATATTTCCTTCCTCTGGCCGCTAAGCCAGTCATGGCACATGGTAGGCCGCTGGTATTACTCACTCAATGACAGGGAAACTATTGAGACGCTGGCGGGTCTGGGTTATGAGAGCTGTTGCTGGGGCGCGCAGCTTGTGGGTCGCAGTTACATAAATGATGACAGCGACAGCCGCAATACGGCGATCTTTTTTCAACTGGAACTCAAGGGCCTGGGCAGACTGGGCAAGAAGGTCGATAGCGCCCTCGAACATGGTATCCTAGGCTACGAATCAAGCTACTGATCTGTTTTTAACGAGTTATTACACATGAAGTATTTAGCACGTCTGTTATCCCCTGCCCTGTTACTGGCAGCCTGCTTCGCGGGCGCAGAAGAACAAGTTCCGGAAATCACCCTGGATCCTTCAGGTTACCGGGCCAGCGAACCTGAATTCGTGGTCGCACCGGATTTTGTGCCGGACCTGATACCGGGCCACACCGAACAGCGTCAGCAATATCCGCTGAACCGGCTGGTTGCCATCGCCAACAACGACGTTATCCTGTCAAGCGAACTGGAAGACGCCATCGACGAAGTCATCAAGCAATTGAGCGCAAAAGGCACCCCCGTACCCGAGCATGCGGTACTGGTAAAACAGGTTCTGGAGAGGCTGGTTGTCGACTCCCTGCAACTGCAGATTGCAGCCGATAACGGTATTTCAGTCAGTGACAGCATGCTCAACAGCGAGATACAGGATCTTGCAAAAGAAAACAATATGTCACTGACCGAGTTCAGGGACATACTGGGGAGCGACGGCTATGATTACAATCAATTTCGCGAAAACCTCCGTAAGCAACTGATCATCCAGCAGGTACGCAGGCAGATGGTTGCCAGCCGTATCAAGATCACCGACCAGGAAGTCGACAATCTGCTGGCCATGCTGAAAGCCAGCGGTCAGAGCGATGTTGAATACCACCTTTCACATATCCTGGTCGCCATCCCCGAAGCGGCCAGCCCCGAGGAGATCCAGGCAGCCGAGCAGCGCGCCGACAACATCCTTGCGCGCCTGCGTGGTGGTGAAGACTTTTCCGAAATTGCCATTGCCGAATCGGATGGTCAGACAGCGCTGGAAGGTGGCGACATCGGCTGGCGCAGCCTCGGGCAGGTCCCGGGCCTGTTTGTTGATTCCGTAAAAACCATGCAGGTTGGTGATGTTTCAGACCTGATTCGCAGTTCCGGTGGCTTCCATATCATCAAGATGCTGGAAAAACGTGGCGATGAAGTTCACCTCGTTGAACAGACACGGGCACGACATATTTTGCTGAAACCGGATACCGTCAACTCGGATGAGGAAGTACTGATACGGATCCAGCAACTCGAGACACGCCTGCGCGGCGGTGAAGACTTTACAACGCTGGCGCGAGCCAATTCACAGGACACCCTGTCAGCAGCCAAGGGCGGCGACCTCGGCTGGGTAAACAAGGGCGAAACCGTCCCCGCCTTTGAAGAGGCACTTGAAAGCCTGCAGCCAGGCGAACTCAGCAAACCGGTGAAGACCCGGTTTGGCTGGCATATTGTAGAGGTGCAGGAGCGCCGCATGCATGACAGCACCGAGGATTTCGAGCGTTCCAAGGTAAGGGGGCTGATTCGCTCCCGCAAGTACGATGAAGAGCTGTTCCTGTGGCTACGCCGTCTGCGCGATGAATCCTACGTGGAATACAGGATCGACGAGTCATGAGGTCTGTAACCATCCGCCTGTCAGCCGCCACCGGTTACGACTCGCTGCCGTAAACCAGCCTGCTACGGTAAACTGCAAGGTCCGCAACACACGCTATCGTGCCCAGAAAAATTCTCCGTATCGCACTCACTCCCGGCGAACCGGCCGGCATCGGCCCGGACCTGTGCCTGTTACTGGCACAACAGCAACTGGATATCGAACTGGTTGTTATCGCGGACCTGGAGTTACTCGCACAACGTGCTGAAACTCTTGGCCTGCCGTTACGTTACCGGTTGTTTGATAGACAGGATACGCCGCGATGTTCTGCTGCCGGTGAACTGTGCATTTTGCCGGTAACGATGGCAACAGCTGCACAGTGCGGCATACTCGACAGCAACAATGCACAATACGTTCTGAACACACTCGACCACGCTATCGAAGGCTGCATGCAAGGCAGCTTTGATGCACTGGTTACCGGCCCGGTACACAAGGGCATTATCAATGATGCCGGCATAGCCTTCAGCGGCCATACCGAATACCTGGCAGAGGCAACCGGCACCGGGACTGTCGTCATGCTGCTCGCCACCGACGGGCTGCGCGTCGCGCTGGTTACCACGCACGTAGCGCTGCATCAGGTCAGTGCATTAATCACAACTGAACGCCTGCAACGTGTCATTCGCGTCCTCCACCAGGATCTGCAAACACGTTTTGGCATCGCACGGCCGCATATCAAGGTATGCGGGCTCAATCCGCATGCTGGTGAAGGCGGCCACCTTGGGCAAGAAGAAATCGAAACAATGATCCCGGCGATACAGCAACTGCGTGATGAAGGTATTGACCTGGATGGCCCGCTGCCGGCGGACACCG
>JAOUCV010000135.1 GCA_029859555.1 Gammaproteobacteria bacterium | reverse complement strand
ACCGGTTGAGGTCAATGCAACGGCTGCCGGCAGGGCTGAAAATCGTCGGGTCGAGCTGATTCGACTGAATCAGTAGTCCGGAAAAACAGGCAGACCGGGAATACACTACGCCATGCGCTAAAAAAGCCTAAAGCTCCGCCGAAAAGCAGCGATACATTCTATACACCTTTATATAGCCGGACTTTCCGGGAGTGTCGCAGCCATGAAGAATAATCAATCCATACTCAAGCGCCTGGGCTTTAACGAACACCGCAAGGCAAGGAATCTCCTGCTGAAGCCGGGCTTGCAGCTGAAACTGGCTTTTTACTTTCTGTTGCTGTCGCTGGGTTTTATATTTACCACGGTGTTGTTTGCCAAGCTGTACTTTGAACAGACCTATATCACCCTGGTTGGCAATACCACGCAATCGGAATATATACAGGCGGTTGTTACCCAGCAGATCCACGATTTCAAATCGCTGTCGATGTTGTTGCTCGCGGTCTATGTGGTCATGGTGGTTATCGTTGCAACGGTCTATACCCACCGCATGATCGGGCCTACGCTGCCTATCCTGCGTCATATCAAGGCAATGAAAGAGGGGTTTTACAGTCACCGGGTGAAACTGCGCGAGTATGACTGTTTTCAGGAGCTGGCCGACGAGTTGAACCAGCTGGCGGAGACGCTCGAACAAAGACAGCAGCAGTAAGCATTCGATATTGCGGCATCAGCCGCCCGCAACAATTTCCCGTCACATCTCCTGTCCCGGGCACGTGCCGTCGACGGGTCCTGCAGCCGTTAGAACACGCAGAGTCTGCGTGATAAATATACGTGGTAATTCAATGCCGGCATCACGGACAGGGCCCGTTACTGAGGGGCAGGCCGTAGCCGGAACAAGCCTTCCGTATGGGTATCACTGGTGAAATACAATGCGCCATCCGGTCCGATGGCGACACCAACCGGGCGTGCCAGGCGCATGCCATCGGGTCGCTGAAACCCGCTGATGACACTGACGACACCTGCAGCCTTGCCATTGCTGAATTGCACCATTGATACGGACGGCGGCCGGCGGGTCGATTTTTTCCCGGACATGCCTCCCGATGGCTGCGTACCCCAGGATCCCTTCAGGGCCACCAGTGCATTCTTCCGGAAACGCGCATCCAGTGCATTGGCCGGTACGAACGTCACTCCCATGGGTGCATTGCGTGCGGGGAAGGTGGCGGCGGGTTTGCTGACCTGGCTGCGTGGGCGCGGAGGTGCTGTGTCGATGCAATCATCGCGGCGTATCGACTGACCGTCAAACTGGAACCAGGGCATGCCATGGAACGAGTTTGCAGTAATCCGTGAAAAATATTCGGGCGGCTGATCATAGCCCAGGTGGTCGGGGCCGTTATTGGAGGCATACAGATGGTTTGTCTGCGGGTGCCAGTCAAACCCCACCGGGTTGCGCAGTCCGGATGCAAACGTCTGCCAGCGTGGCTGCGAGCTGCTTTCATCAAGGACCAGTATGCCACCACGGCGATCATCAAATGGATAGCTTTTGTCGAGGTACTCATCGCTGCAGTTGCCGCTGATACCAAGCGACAGGTAGACGCGCCGGTCAGGACCGATCGACACGGTACGACTGGTGTGACCACCGTCACCGGGTAATGCCGCCAGCAGCTCAATATCATCCTGTTGAATTTTCGTTTGCCCGGGCTGATACGGTGCGCGGTAGAGGCCGTCTGTCTGTGCTATCAGTAACTCACCTGCCCGCCAGGCAAGACTGTGCGGGTAATCATCCAGTTCGACCAGTATCGTTGCGTGTGTGTACGGCGGTTCCAGCCGGTATACCTTTCCGGCGCGAGAACCGATCAGCAGGTCACCATTGGGCAGAAAATTCAGCATGCGTGGTTGGTCCAGCGCATCTGTCAGCACTTGCAGCTGTAAACCGGCGGGCACGGTCAACGTCCATGTGTCACCGGAGACCTTTAGTTGCTGTTCCACGTAACGCGGTAACGAAGCGGTATCTGCCAGTACCGTTCGGGACAGTGTCAGGAGCAGTAGTATTAAAAACAGGCGCATGGCTTAATCGTAGTACCTATCGATGGTTATAATGGATGCCTTTGCCGAAGCAGGTGTGGATAGTATGTCGTATTCGATGAATTATTTGCAGGAAATTGTGATAGCAGCTGCGAGAGAAGAGTTGGTGCCGCGTTTTGCACGTGTTGCACGACAGCACAAGATTGATGGCAGTGTGCTGACAGAAGCAGATCTGGCGATGCAGCAACGGCTGGCCGGATTGTTGCAACAGCAGTTTCCGGATACCGTGTTTCTTGGCGAGGAAATGGATGCGCTGGAGCAGAAACGGTTATTACAGACTGACAAGCCGGTGTGGTGCCTGGACCCGCTCGACGGTACCAGTAACTTTGCTGCCGGCATTCCGTATTTTTGCGTATCCCTGGCATTGTTGCAGCAGGGCAAGGTGTTGCTGGGGCTGGTATATGACCCGCTGCGAGACGAGTGTTTTGCCGCCGACCCGGCACAACGGGCGACCTTGAACGGGGAGTCGCTGGCCACCGTGGAATCCGGTCTGTCGCTTGATCAGGCTACCGCGCTGGTTGATTTCAAGCGTTTGCAGCCGGCACTGGCTACGCAGCTGGTCGCTGCTACTCCGTATGCGTCACAACGCAGTTTTGGCTCGGTAGCTCTGGACTGGTGCTGGCTGGCTGCCGGGCGCAGCCATGTCTATCTGCATGGTCGTTCCAATATCTGGGACTATGCCGCCGGTAATTATATCTTCCTCTGTGCCGGTGGTTTCGCGTCGACCCTTGACGGTGATGCGGTTTTTACGCATGAACTGAAGCCGCGATCTGCGGTGGCAGCGGTTGATCAATCGTTGTTTGCAGAATGGTGTGCCTGCCTGGGTGTCAGGCTGCAGGGTTAGGCAATCGCGGACAAGGTCTGCTGCTGCAGGTAAGGCGCAGAGATTACAGGGTGAACAGGAGTGCATCCCGTGCGCGATAAATCTGCATGGCAAGCGCAGCAAAGGCTGTTCCTACAGGCCTGCTCCAGAGGGTTTCTGTGCCCAGGGTAGCGGGGCGAACGGTCCCAGTGCTTCGCGCCGCCACCAGTTACCGGTGCGTTGCCGCTCGTCACGGTCGGTGAAGTGGTATCGATAGGCATCCACGCGAAGGTAGCGCGGAGGAGGCTTGCCAGCGAAGGGGTTGTCTTGCAGTAGCGCGGTTACCGTCGGTGAATTATCCAGTAACGCCATCAGGAAATCACCAAACCAGGGAACATGTCGCGGGTGCAGGGTGACGAACCACATTTGCCAGTCCAGTCTTGGCTGGTGGGGAATAATGAACTGTGGACGTTCATGCATGACATCCGGTTTGTATTTGAAGCGATACGGCTGCCACTGCTTGCCATCATATGAACCCAGCACCTCAAGCTCGATGCGCTGTGTCGTCATGGTGGGGAATACGTGATATTTATTGACGATACTGAATGCCGATGCAAGCTTGAGCAGATAACCGCTGTTGCCGGGGATGTCCCGGTTGCTGGCAAGTTCATACAGCTTCAAGCCACCGGCTGAAAAAATAACGGCAGCCAGCATCCCGACGGCAAAGCGACGCACTGTGTTGTTGTTGCCCCTGTCGGTTACTGCCGGTTGCCATGCCATGGCGGTCGACAGGCGTCCGGGCAGCACCCGTTGCAGTGCCTTGTCATCAAACAGGAACAGGCACAGTACGATGGTGAGAAAATTGATCCAGTTATGGTTGCTGGTGAGAATAATCAGTACTTGCCAGAAGATGGTGATCCAGGCGGCGGCAAAGCGCCAGCGGCGTGGCAGGAACATCATCAGGGGCACCACCAGCTCAATAAACAGCGTGGCACCGGTGCCGAAGCGCAGCAGCCATTCCGGCAGCTGGTGCACATACCAGGCAACCGGATTTGGCAGCGGCTGTACTTCGAAATAGGTATCAAGGGCTGTCAGGCCTGACCAGGCGGGATCGCCACTGGAAAGCTTGGATAGTCCCGACATGAAGCGCAGGCGGAACAGCAGCCAGCGGAACAGCAGGATGACAACACGCGAGTTCGGTGTTAGGAAAATAGCCAGGAATCCGCTTTCAAGAAGCAGTGTATCCCATTGAAAATTAAGGAATGGATGGCAGGCATGAAACAGGGACAGGTAGAGAACGAAGGCGCATACCAGCGCTGCTCGTGTCCAGCGAGCAAAGCAAATCAACAGGGCGGCAAGTCCACCGAGCAGGGAGGCTCCGAGGAGCGCTGCATCACTGGCGTTTAACCAGAACAGGGTTGGCAGGTGCAGGTAACGCTCGGCACCACTGTTCGCCGCGTAATCGGCCAGCCGCAGTTCTATAGGAATAATTCCCTGGCTGCCAGCCAGGCCCTCGATCTGTACGCCCAGGGAGGTGAAGGCGATCAGGTAGATAACACCCAGCAGGCGCAGGAACACGGCCGAGACCAGTCGATAGCTGTTGGTAATATCGGATGTCATCGGCTATAAGCATAGTCAGAGACACGCAATAAGTTAAGCTTGTGTGAAGTGTGCCGGTGGAGGTGGCGCAGGCCGGTGGTATAGTTGTTGCTGAAACCGGTTTCACCCTGACAGATGACGGTAATATGACATGACGCTGGAACCGATTGCCGCGGCAGGGCAGCAGCAGGTGGTGGATGCAACCCGTGAATGCATTGATCGCGCCGGGCGGTTGCTGGGGCGCGATTTCAGTCTGCCGACTGTGAAATTTGATCTGCAGGGCCGGGCAGCAGGTATGTACCGGGTGCACAAACGGCAACGCTGTATACGTTATAACCCGTACATCTTTGCAAAATATCTTGCTGATAACCTTGCCAATACGGTACCGCACGAGGTGGCGCATTACCTCACGGATAGGCTGTACGGGCTCGCGAATATCCGCCCGCATGGCAAGGAATGGCAGACAGTGATGGCTATGCTGGGGGCAGCGCCGACGGTTACCTGTCGCTATGACCTCAGCGGTGTGCCTTTAAGGAGGCAGCGGCGTTTCAGTTACCGCTGTGCCTGTGGGCCGCATGCTATCAGTACGGTCCGGCATAACCGGGTGCTCAGTGGTTCGGGCCGGTATGTCTGCAGGCGCTGTCGTAATGAGCTGGTATTTGCCGGTTGACTGGCGCTTGCCGTATAACCATTTAAAACAGGCTCCTGTTACTAATGTCATTGAAGCCGGGTTGTTTACCCATGACGGGCAGAAAGCAGGCTGCCGGAAAGCTTGCCGGTCAGGCCGTCATGGTCTGTTGAGTGATCATCGGGCTGCTGTTGACAGGACCTGTCTATGAGATTGCGTGGCTATCCGGGCGTTACCATTGTGCTGGCTGCTGTCGTTGCAGTGGTGTTTTTCGGTGTACTGCCGCGCGAGGCTGCAAAAAGAAATAACCCGCTAGCTGAATTACCACCGTATCCGGTTTCTCCGGCTGCCGGTGAATTGCACGCATCCCTGTTCGTTGCAGACCTGCATGCAGACTCGTTGCTGTGGCAGCGCGACTTGCTGGTGCATGACACGATTGGCCAGCTGGATATCCCGCGGCTCATAAAAGGCAACGTTGGCTTGCAGGTTTTTTCTGCTGTCACCCAGGTGCCTTTTGATCGTAATCTCAGGGAAAACTCGTCTGACAGTGCTGACATCATCACCTTGCTGGCTGTTGCCGGGCGCTGGCCGGTACGGACCTGGACCAGCGTTAAACAACGTGCCCTGTATCTGGCTGACAAGCTGCAGGTGTTTGCGGACAATTCTGACGGGCAGCTGCTGCTGGTCAGGTCGCAGGCTGATCTGCGCAGATACCTGTCCGGGCGTGCCCGCAACAGTGCCATGGTCGCGGGCCTGCTTGCACTTGAAGGTGCGCAGGTGCTGGAAGGCGAGGTGCGGAATGTAGATGTGATGCATGCAGCCGGCTATCGCATGCTGGGACTGGTGCACTTGTTTGATAACGCAACCGGCGGCTCTGCTCATGGCGAGCAGAAGCAGGGGCTTACAGCGTTTGGCCGCGCGGTGGTTGAACGTGCCGAGGCACTGCACATGCTGGTTGATATGGCGCACGCGTCGCCGGAGATGTTTGATGATGTGCTCGCCATGGTGACGCGCCCGGTTGTGAGTTCACATACCGGCGTACAGGGAACCTGTGAGGGCTCACGTAATCTGACCGATGCACAGTTGCGGGCAATTGCTGCCACTGGCGGTGTCATCGGAATCGGTTACTGGCCGAATGCAACTTGTGGTGAGGACCTGGCGGCAATAATCAGGTCAATGCGCTA
>JAOUCV010000134.1 GCA_029859555.1 Gammaproteobacteria bacterium | reverse complement strand
GGGTACTGTAAGCCGGGGTAGGAACAGGCAGAAATTTCAAACACTATCATGAAAGCGTTGAATTAACGGGCGTCGATCTAAGTGATGTCATGTTAAGAAAAGCAACCAGGAAGGCAAACAAGGCTAATTGTAAAATTGAACTGCTGCATGACGATGCCAGCGTTATGCATCTGGTCGATTCAAATCAATATGACTGGATATTATCCACCTTCCTTTGTTGTGTCATGCCCGATGAATTCCAGCCTATGGCATTGGAGCAGTTTAGCCGCGTTCTGAAACCGGGCGGGAAATTCAGATTGCTTGAAATGGTTTATTCAAAAAACAGGCGCATAAGAAGGCGTCAGGATTTTTTTTCTTCATTTGTTGAAAAAGTCTATGGCGCCAGATTTGACAGAAAAACAGCTCAATACATTGAAGAATCTGCTGAACTCGAGATTACCAGTAAACGTTTTTTAAAGGATGATGTTTATTTACTTATTGAGGGTATCAGGAAAGGATGATGCGCTATTTTCTGATTTCATCAAGTCAGCAGGACTCGACCCAACCCCCGGTATTCGTCCATCGCTAATCAAGCTTGCTATAGAAACGCCCCGGTAGTGGGCGGTCTTGCCGGTGGCCCTTACCCACCTTCAGAGTTGCCGAGCCCTCTCGACCTCTCCTGCAAGTGCCGTGCTTGCCGAGGCGTCAGCAGGGTGAGCGTCCACTGCCTTCATGGCTCTGGCAATCCCTCTGCGGATTACCTTCTCTTCTTTTCACCCTCCTGTAGTTAAGTATAGCCACAAATTTCCAGATCGTTATTTTCCATTACTCACCTCGAGCAGGTTTCGGCAAGCTGAAGTGCAGCAGTACAAAGGCAACCAGGGCTGACAGCATAGAGCCCACAAGAATGCCTAAACGATCCCCGCTATAGTAATCATCACTGCCATGCTCGAAAGCCAGACCTGCGATAAAGAGGCTCATGGTGAAACCTATTCCGCAGGCAAACGCTACTCCGAGTACCTGGATCCAGTTGACATTCTTCGGCAGCTGGACCAATCGAAGCGCGACACCAAGGCCGACAAAACCAAGTATCCCCAGCGCCTTGCCAATGAACAAACCTGATATAACGCCCAGGGTTACAGGGTGAGCAAGGTCACTAATAGACATGCCGGCCAGTGACAGACCTGCATTCGCGAATGCAAATACAGGCAGAATTACGAACATGACCGGGCTGTGCAGATCGTGCTCAAGTTTGCGTAGCGGGGAATCTCCCTGCTTATCCCGCATTGGGATGCAAAAAGCGATAAGCACACCCGCCAGGGTCGCATGCACACCTGATTTCAGTACCGCGACCCATAGCACGATACCCAGCAGTATGTAGCCCGAGATGCGTGTTACGCCTGTTTTATTCATGATAATTGCAATGAACAGGGCTACAGCGCCAATGAGCAGTGCACCAACAGACAAGTCACCGGAATAGAAAAGCGCAATAATGACGATGGCTGCCAGATCATCGAAAATAGCCAAGGTGAGCAAAAAGACTTTCAGTGCAGTCGGTACACGACTACCGAAAACACTGAGCAATGCCAGCGCGAAAGCGATGTCGGTCGCAACGGGAATGGCCCAGCCATCAAGGGCAATGGGGTCACCCCGGTTCATCCAGATATAGATCGCAGCAGGTATGACCATACCCCCGACAGCACCAACAGCTGGCAAGACTATTTGTGAAACTGATGACAGCTCTCCTTCCATGACTTCTCGTTTTATTTCGAGTCCAATCAGGAAGAAGAACACAGCCATCAGGCCATCGTTGACCCAGAGCAGCAGCGGCTTGCTGACTGACAAGGCACCCACCTGAACTGCAACGGTTATATCCAGAAGTTCACTATAGAGGTCTGTCAATGGAGAATTGGCAGCAAGCATTGCGATTATCGCAGCGGTTAACATGAGGATGCCGCTTGCCGACTCCAGTTTCATGAAACCGCGGACGGCCGACATAATCGGTGACACATTATTTTGCTCAATCATAAGGCCGATATTGCCGATAGCTGCAGCATTAGGCAAGACTCCGAATGCCTGACAAACAATCACCGGACAGGGACATCCGCACTTCGTGCCTGACCTTCACCGGAGAATACCCGGGCAATTTAACCGTATGATATATATGAAGATTCTCTCTAGACCTTCATGGTATGCCCCGTTTTTTTGGCGTATGCGTATTTTCCCTAATATTGCTACTGCACATTATTGATTATTGTTCATCCTGGTATGGATAAATATACACGCGTATTTACCGGGACAATCCAGGTAAACGATACAGGGGGGGGATATATACAATGTTACAAGAAATACAAAATATAATGTTAGAAGAAATAAATGACATAAAGAATGAATCGGAACCCGGTAGAAACAACAAACCCGGTCATACTGTTGAAATTATCGTGCACATAACCGAAACCCTGGGAGAACAGCAGCGCGCGGACCTGATTATTGCACTGCAGGATGATGATGCAATCACCGCAACGGAATTCTGTCCATTGCGTTGCCATCTAGTGCTGGTGAGGTACGACAAGGGCCGGTATTCCCCGCAAAAGGTACTGAATGCGATCGGCGCGCACAGGCTTCAAGCAAGACTCATCGGCACCATATAACAACGACGGGAAAATATAAGCCGGGAGCCAATTGCATGCCCGATCTGCCAGCAGCATATTCCCTGGTAACTGCCGGTAACACTCTATCCTGTAGAGATAGACGTTTGCATTCTACTCTGAACCCTCTACCCCGAGAGCAAATTTCCTGAATACCTGTAGCTGCGTCGTTATTGCGGCAATGAATGCGAATCCTGGCCTGAGGTGTTTTCACCCGAAGGCATACGGGGCGGAATTGCAAATTGTATATCCATGGTCTCGGCCAGTTTTAGAATCTCCAGCAGGATGCGCTGCCGCTCGGCCTGTTCAACGCTATTATCTGATACTTCCAGCAGGAAATTGACGAGGATGTGCAGGCCATAGTCACCAAAGTCATCAAGCCTGATACGAAACCACTCCTTGTAAGTGTATGGAGATTTCTCGATGAGTTGTTTTATTGCTGCAACAAACTGTTCGACCTTATCAGCAGGTGTCGTGTAGCTGACATGCAACACTGTGCGTACAGCCCTTCGTTGCCGCATCGCCATATTATCAACGGTAGTATTCACCAGCTGGTTACTGGGAATAGATATCAGGGAATTGTAGAAGGTACGTATGCGGGTACTGCGAAAACCAATGCTCTCTACGATACCTTCGGTATTGCCAACCTTTATCCAGTGACCAACACGGAAAGGCTTTTCGAACATAATCAGCAGCGAGCCGAGCAGGTTGGCGAGACTGTCTTTGGCTGCCAGTGCGACGGCTATACCACCGACGCCCAGACCGGCAATTACCGAGTAGGCCGGAATCCCGAGCTGCTGGGCGCCGATCACCAGGATGGTAACCGACAGTATGGTGGCCACCAGCCGCATCCCCAGCCGGATCAACTGGCTGTCGATGCTGCCAGCCAGCAACTGCTGGGATGCTACGACGCTCTCAGCCAGGACGGTACTGGTCAGCCAAACTGCCCAGGTCAACATCAGTGTAAAAATGCCCCACAGGGACAGGGTGGCAACTTCCAGAACGTGACCACTGAGCCTCAGATTTTCTACCAGCACATGAATAACGACCGGAATCAAAATCAGCATGGCAATTACCCATGCCACCTGTGACCAGCGGCTGCGAAGCTCTGAGCCGGAGCCGCGTTTTGCCCAGGCAGCTGCAGCGCGTCGAATCAGCCGGAACAGCCCGGCTGCAGCCAACAGTACCATCACCATACCAAACCAGCGCCACACCGGCTGATCCAGTATCAGCACTTTTGCCCAGTCAGGCAGCGCCATCATCCATTTATACGGGATAAGCCTGCGTAGCCCCGCACCACCATAACGGTAGCTCTCATACCAGCCGGCGGTTGCCGCCGGCCGGTAGGGAAGATGCTTGATTCTGCGGTAGAACTCCGGGAGGCGCCCTACCGTTTGCGGGGAAAACAGGTATTCACCGGCACGCGGGCCCTGCTCGACAAGCGCGATAGTAATTTCCGTGCCAGGCAACGACCAGCGCTTGAATTGCTCTGATTGCATCGCCGCGGCGTCCGGTATTGCCTCGAAGGCAGGCAATTCGATGCGGTCAATCACCTCCTTGAGTTGCAAGACACGGTACGTTGACAGTGATCCTGACAAGGCTGCTGGTAACTCACTAAGATTCAGGGTGCGCCGCGCAAGTTCAATCCTTTCCAAAACATGGTCTACCTCGGTACGCTCTGCAGCCGAGAGATACAGCCGCGATGAGCCAAGATAGGATGTGATGATCTCCCTGACCTGCGCATGCCCCTGATTCAGGGTCTCAACAAAGCCCCTGAGTGTTTCGCGCGGACTACTGGTGTCGGCCGTGCTGAGCGGGTTGCCCGCATCGGCCGCGAGCACGCCAGCCTGGTGCCACAGCGACAGCATTAGGATTACATGAATGAAGCCAGCGATTCGTCGTGTTTTAAGCTGCACTGCCATAGGATTTCTTCAAAAAAAGCTGCGTTGTTTCCGCTGCCAGCTGCGGGATGTAGAAGCATAACCCAGTCATTTCAAGAGAATCCAGCATCCCCCGCCTGATAGCCAACACGGCCTGTTTATCTCCTCAGCATGCTTGTCTGACCACCCCTGCCTTGTGGCCATCGACCCCATCGTACTGGCAAGCAGCGCCGCTCCCGCAGCCTGTAACGCCCAACATGGCTGCAATCTGCGGCGATCCATCAAAGCGCCATCACCAGAAACGAAAGATTTACGCAGATTCTCTCTGCAGCACGTCATTCCAGGCGCCGGATTCAAGCGTCTTTTGCAGATAGCTTTTGAAGTCTGTCGCCGGGCGGCCAAGTGCCTCTTCAACACCCGGCATCACATTACAGTTTCTGCCATCAAAGACCACGCTAAATAACTCACGCAGCAACCATTGCAGATCCTCAGGAGCACCTGCTTCGCGCAACGCATTGATATAGGCATCGATTGGGACACGGGTATATTTCACGGGCCGACCAAGCGCATCGGAAATCTCTTGTATGCATTGTGCGAAGCTGAGAGCACGTGGACCAGTGACCTCGTACAGTTTATTTACCAGGCCCGGCCTGGTTAAAACTGCAACCACAACATCAGCGATGTCATCAGCATCTATAAAAGGCTCTACAGTGTCACCGGCAGGCAGTACCAATTCTCCTGCCAGGATACCTTCCAGCATAAAGCTCTCGCTGAAGTTCTGGTAAAACCAGCTGGCCCTGACCACATTCCAGGAAAGTCCGCTGGCCATAAGCACTTCTTCTGCACGTTGCGCCCCTTGTTCGCCACGACCTGACAGCAGAACAATGTGTTTCAAGCCACACTCAGCAGCTACGCGTACAACTACAGGAGACGTCCGATTCTCTGGCGGTGCTGGCCGGTCACCTTGGCTACAAATCTGAAGTGGCATTCTGCAGGGCATTCAAGCGGGTATTTGGCGAGTCACCTGGAAGCCTCCGCAAAACTGCCAAAGCTGACTTTAAGCTGCCGACAACTGCTGTAATCACTGAAATTTAACTGCGCGCCGGGAGCAACGAACCAACGGGGTCAGTGCCTGATCGCACTTACTTAAGGATGTCATTTAAAAACCCTTTTTAGCCACGGAAGCACACGGAATTACACGGAAGAAAAATGCCTTACTGAAAGAATATTTCCGTGTAATTCCGTGTGCTTCCGTGGCAAAGGTTTTCAAGTAAGTACCATTCGGGTCAGACCCATTGCGAAACGATGCCTTAACACGTTGCACGAAAGATAACCGTCACAGTTACTGCTCTTCATTTTCTATATATTAGATTGACCGGGGTCAATAATCACACTCTCCCTTCTTGTTATAGTCCGTATTAGTTTAACCTTCAGGGAGCAGAATAATGGAAAGTACCAGCAAGCTTAAAAAGCTATTAACGACCAGCAGACATCAAAGCGAGATTGAGGACTGGATGTTCTCATTGGTTCCGATTGGTGTGGCATTTACCTTTTACATTATTTTCGTAATGTCCTCTCACATTGAGCCCAAGGGTATTTTTCTGGCCTATGGTGCAGCGGCCGGTTTTATCGGTCTGGAAAGCTACTGGATAACGCGGGGCTGGCGCAGAAATCATGTCACTACAATCATTCTGGGACTCATCGGCATCGCTATCACCCTGAGCCTGCTTTTCCTTTATGTGTCGTTCGCTTACAGGGCATAAACGGGGGGGGTCCTGTGCGTGACCAGGAGACT
>JAOUCV010000133.1 GCA_029859555.1 Gammaproteobacteria bacterium | reverse complement strand
GCGCCTTCCTGGCAAACATGAGTCACGAATTACGCACGCCCATGAATGCCATTCTCGGCTACAGTGAAATGCTGACGGAAGAAGCAGAAGACCTCGGACAGAAAGACTTTATTCCTGACCTCAAGAAAATCAACCAGGCTGGTACGCATCTGCTGGCATTGATCAATGACGTACTTGATCTGTCCAAGATCGAGTCAGGAAAAATGGAGGCCTTTGCCGAAGATATCGACATTGATATCCTTATCGACGAGGTGAGCTCGACGGTACAGCCGCTGATCGAGGCGAACGGTAACCGCTTTGATGTCAGGTGTGATACGCAACTGGGCAATGCACATCAGGATCTGACAAAGATCCGGCAATCACTTTTCAACCTGTTGTCGAATGCTGCAAAGTTCACCCGCGAAGGCAATATCACGCTGCAGGTACAGCGCAAACAGCAAGGCAGCCTCGACTGGTTAATATTTGCAGTCAGTGATACCGGTATTGGCATCCCGGCGGACAAGATTGATCATGTGTTTGAGGAATTCAGTCAGGCGGACGAATCAACCACGCGGGATTACGGGGGTACCGGTCTGGGTCTGGCGATATCCAGACGCTTTTGCCGCTTGCTGGGTGGTGACATCAGGGTAAAAAGCCAGCCGGGGAAAGGTTCCACGTTTACCATCCATCTGCCCGCTATACTCCCCGGCAATACAGCCCTGGACGCCCGCAGCAAGAGCACAGCAGAAAAAACCCGAACGGACCACTGCCGGCGTTCCAAAGCCACTGTACTGGTAATCAACGCAGACCCCGATACCCGGCAAATAATTGAACGCTCTCTGTGCAGGGATGACATCGCAGTGGTCACTGCTGCAAACGGGGAAGAGGGCTTGCGTCTGGCACGTGAAATTCGTCCGGCCGCTATTACACTGGAGGGCAGGATGCAGGATATGGGTGGCTGGTCAACCTTGCGAACCCTGAAGGCGGACCCTGATCTTCGGGATATCCCCGTGGTCATGTTGGCCATGGATGCTGACAACAGCACGGGGTATTCACTGGGGGCTACTGACTATCTCACTAAACCGGTAGACCGGGAACAACTGCTTGCCACGTTATCCGGATATTACACCCCGGGTGAGTCTGGCCCGGTACTGCTGGTAGAAGACGATACAGATACGCGTGACGTGATGGCGCGTATGTTGCGCAAGGCCGGTCAACAGGTGATCGAGGCGGCTAACGGCCGAGAAGCGCTGCATTTACTGTCTGTGAATCGCCCCGCCATCATCCTGCTGGATTTGATGATGCCGGTAATGGACGGCTTCGACTTTTTACTGGAAATGCGCACCCATGCAGAATGGCAGGATATCCCTGTGATTGTCCTCACTGCCAAGGACCTTACTGAAGAAGACCAGCGCATCCTGAGCGGTCGGGTAGAACAGGTGCTCGAAAAAAGTGTTCACTCCCGTGAACAATTACTGCAACACATTCGTGAAGTTGTGACCGGCGGCTGAGTTTTCATTTATCAGCTGGCCAATATTTCTGTTTTTCGGGAAGGTCTTCACCAGCCCCGGGAGAAAATGAACAGCGGCTTATCTCCCGTAGCTTCGTCAGCAGTGACAAGCCGGATGCTGTTTTTGAAATTATAAAATCGCAATCGTAACCTCGAGTCAAAAAATCAAAGCAGACTTTCAATGAAAACAAGCCGGCACTGTAATAATCAAAGGAGTCCTGGATATGCGCAGGTTGTTGTCATGGCTGCGTGAGCCTGTTGATGGTGCCTCACTTGCCATCTTCCGAATCAGCTTCGGGGCAATCCTGCTTTGGGATGTTTTCCGCTACTGGCCGCGCATTCAGAGGCTGTTTCTGGATAGCCAGACAAATCCCGGGGGCGGCTTTCAGTTCAAGTATTATGGCTGGGAATGGGTGCCGGCTTTACCTGGTGATGGCATGTATGTCCTTTTCGCCATCATTGGGCTGGCTTCTCTCGGTATCATGCTGGGACTGTTCTACCGAAGTGCCTGCCTTGTTTTCCTGGTGACCTTCGGCTGGCAATTTTTTATTGAGCAGGCAAATTATTTAAATCATTTCTATCTTGTTATTCTGATTGGCATTTGTCTGTTGCTGGTGCCGGCTGACCAGGTCTGGTCTTTGCGCAGGGGGACACGCAGTAACTGGATCCCTCGCTGGTCGCTGCTCGGACTCGTGATGATGACCGAGATTGTGCTGCTCTATGCCGGCCTGGTGAAGATTAACAGCGACTGGCTGCAGGGTTGGCCATTGAAATTCTGGTTCGCCAGCCGGGACGGTGACTACCCGCTGCTGGGGTCATTACTGACCAACCCGGACTTTGCGGTTTTCAGCGCCTGGTTTTCCATGCTGCTGCACCTGTTGGGAGCACCCCTGCTGTTTTTTAAACGCACCCGGTTGATTGTATTCAGCCTCTACGCGATATTTCATGTCTCCAATGCACTGATTTTCTCAATTGGTATTTTTCCCTGGTTGACACTTTGTGCAACTACATTGTTCTTTGCTCCGGATTGGCCGCGTCGGTGGCTGCAGCTGCTGGCGATCAATTCCCAACCCGGTCCCCGGCCAGCGCAACTTGAGTTAAGTCGGGATAAACCGGTATTACTGTTGTTTGGCATATTCCTGGGTTATAACATTCTTATGCCCATGCGCCCCCTGATCTATCCCGGAACAGTTGCATGGACAGAGGAGGGGCATCGTTTTTCCTGGCGCATGAAACTCAGAGACAAGGAAGCCCGTATTGAATTTCAGGTGCTGGATCCCGATACCGGTAAACACTGGCAGGTAAATCCGGCTATCTGGCTGACCCGCCGACAGTTTGAAAAAATGCCGAACCGACCGGACATGATTTTGCAGTTTGCACATCATCTCGACACTGTATGGCAGGATAAGTACCGGGTCCGTGCGCCGGTTGTTACGGCGCAGACCTTGTGTTCACTCAACTTTCGGAAGCCTCAGTACCTGTTAGACAGGCAGCGTGATCTATCGACAGTGCCGCGCAGCCTGAAACCGGCTGACTGGATTCTGCCACTGGAACCTTCCTTGCAACCTGGTCACTACAGTCAACAGTAGATGATATGAATGACGATCCGATTATTCTCTTTGATGGTGTCTGTCATTTATGTGTCGGCAGCGTGCAGTTTGTTATCAAGCGTGATCCGCATAAACGCTTCCGGTTTGCCCGCCTGCAATCAAAAGTCGCACAGCAAATACTGTCTGAACAGGCAGCCGGCGACACGGGTCTTGATTCGGTTATCCTGATTTACAAGGGCAGACTACATCGTAAATCCCGTGCAGTACTTCATATCGCATTGCTTCTGCAGCGCGCCTGGCCGGTGATGGGGATCTTTCTGCTGGTGCCGCGTTTTATTGCTGATCCGGTCTATGATTATGTTGGTCGGCACCGCTACCAGTGGTTTGGAAAAAAGGAATCATGCTGGTTGCCGGAATCTGGTCAGCGCTTGCGTTTTCTGGATATGAATGAGCACCTTGAATAAATGTATAGCTATATTAGTGAGCAGTTATAGATGCTTGCAGGGCATGTTAGCGATTTTCAGGACAGTCTATGGTCGGCCTGCAAGGTTTGTTTATAATCGGCCATAATCGGCATCATCAATGCCCGTTGCTGGCAAAAGTCATGCGGGATTTAATACATGCAATGACGGTTTCATCTGATGGAGGAGACATATGAGAGACTTACGAGGGATAGTTACAGCTGTATTGTTATTCATATCCCCGGTACTGTGCGCAGAATCAACTTCACCCCGTGTGGTCGATGCGAAGGCAGATCGTATTATGGAACGCGCTTGTGAACAGTTGAAATCCGCACCCGCTTTTTCGGTAACAGCCGACATCAGCTATGACGATGTGCTTGAGTCCGGCCTGAAGGTACAGTACCAGCGCTACAGCGAAGTGGTGCTTGATCGCCCGAACCATCTGCGTGTCGATGGCGAGAGTGACAAGGGGACCCGTACCATTCTTTACGATGGCAAGACGTTCACGGTTTTTGACCCGGACGAGAATATGTATGTTCAGGCACCGGCCCCCGACACCATTGATGCAACCCTGGACAAGCTGGAAGAACGTGGTGTTTCGGTGCCACTCGATGACCTGATGAGCAGTGAACCCTGTGCATGGCTGCATGAAGGGATCCTCGATGGTTTCTATGGCGGACGGCACTATCTTGATGGCAGTTTTGCTCATCACTTGTTGTTTCGCGCAGCCGCTGCGGATTTTCAGGTCTGGATCCGGGGTGGCGAGGTGCCGGTCATACGCAGGGTGATTATCGAGTATCGTGAGAAGCTGGGTGTTCCGAGGTACGAGGCCCGGCTGTCTGACTGGAACTTCAGGCCTGCCATTGAAACAGGGGAGTTTTCCTTTACGCCCCCGGAAGGGGCATCTCGTATTGAGTTCAGGGCGGCGAATAATGTCGGGGAGGGAGACAGGCCATGATGAAGCAGATATCTCTATTGAAAGCGACCAGGGTGTTGCTGCCTTCGGTCCTGGCGACCCTGCTGCTTGTCGGACCGGTGCTGTTTGCACCCACCCCTGGTGTTGATGGTGAAGGTGTCGCCTGGGCGGGTAAATTCGACAGGGGTGGCGGTGGTGGCGGCAAGAACGCCAGGCAAGGCGGAGGTGGAAAAAAGGCCAGGCCACAAAAATCAAAGATTGACCGCAAACCTCGTGCATCGAGTGCCAGGCAGGGGTCTATAAGCAGAGCTTCTAAAGAACGTCCCGCAGCCCGGCAGCAGAAACAGGCCAGGCCAAAGGCTAAACCTCAAGCCAAATCTCAAGCCAAACCTCAAGCCAGGGCGAAGCCGCAGCAACGCGCGTCTGGCAGTGCTAAGGATCAGCCCTTTGCCCGCAAAGATGCCAGGAAACCACAACAGAAAGCATCGAGTTCCAAAAGTCGCGAAAACCTTGCAAAACGTCAACAGTCCCAGTCACAACGTGACCAGGTAAAGCGCAAGCAAACGTCTGATCGACAGGCAAAGCAACGGTCTGCGCAAAAGACTGACACCTCCCGTGCAAAGGCAACACAGGACAAGCAAACGCAACGCAAGGCACAACGTACAGAACGCGACAAACAGGTCAGGGAAGGGCGCCAGGAGTATGCGGCTAACAAGCAGGATATCCGCAGTGACCGCAAGAAGGCCGCGGAAGAGCTACAGCAAAACAGGTTTGACCACAGGGACGAGGCACGTGAAGACCGCCAGGACCATCGTGATGAGGCCCGTGAAGACAGGCAAAAACACCAGAAAAACCTGGCTAATGAGCGCCGTGATCTTTACGAAGACATCTATGATGATCGCCGTTATTGGGGTAACGATAATTACTGGGACGATGATGACGATGGTCACCACTACAGTAACGATGATGACGATGATGACAATGGCTGGTTATGGGGTATCGGTGGGGCTGTTATCGGCGGCGTGGCAGGCTATGCCATCGGAGCGGCGGTAAACGAACCACCGGAAGGTACCGTGGCGGTACCGGTGGGTGATGTACCGTATCAATACTACGGTGGCGCCTTCTACGAGCCGGCACCGTCAGGCACAGGATATGTCACTACAGCGGCACCGGTAGGTGCCGCGGTAGAAGCACCTCCTATCGACTGCACCATCGTGTTTGGTCCGGAAGACGAGGGTTATTGCTACTTCCAGGGTGCGTTCTTCATCTATGATGAATCTGCAGCTCAGTACGTGGTTGTAGAACCGCCGACGGGCACTGCCGTGACTTACCTGCCGCCCGGCTATGAAGAACTGACCGTTGCAGGCACACAATACATGAAGCTTGGCGGCACGTACTACCGTCCGTACTACGAGGGTGACGAGGTAACGTACGTTGTATCGGAAGTCTGACAGACAGTAATGCAAATGCGTTCCGGTGTCCTGCAGGGCACCGGAACGGTTGCGCCAGCTGTTTACCGAGAAATGGATATCGCCGGTCTCCTTCCCGATCACCAGGATTTATTTGCAAACAAACAAGCCTGATACAGCGATGAAAAATATTCCAGGTGATGCACGGCATTCAGGCTGGCTGCAAAAAGTACTGATCGCGATCGCGCTGATCGAAGTCACATACCTGGTGCTGATCAATGTGGCACTGAGTTTACCGGTGACACAAACACTGCTTAACCGGATCAAACCCGAGAAATTTATTGTCCACTGGGAGCAGGCCTGGAGCTGGTACCCCTTCAGGGTGCATGCGCGTGGTATTTCTGCCAACGGCCAGACTTCCTCTCAACAATGGCAGGTAGATACGCCAGCGGCCTCTGCATCCATCGACATTCTGCCGCTTTTATGGCGCACCG
>JAOUCV010000132.1 GCA_029859555.1 Gammaproteobacteria bacterium | reverse complement strand
TTCTTGCCCTTCTTGCCCTTGCCCTTGCCCTTGCCCTTGTCTTTTCTCTTGGCTTTATCTTTATTTTTGTTTTTCTTGTTTTTCTTGTTTTTCTTGTTTTTCTTGTTTTTCTTGTCTTTGCCGCGAGTGTTGTCTGTTTTTTCGGGGCTTTTGCCGCTGTCTGCCGGTATTTTTGCTGGTGTGCCAAGCAGTTCGGTGGCGTCGGCGATGACCTTAACGGCACGTGCTTCACTGAATCCGGGTACTGCATTGACCTTCTCGACAGAGGAACGGGCGAGGTCGGCAAGACTCTTAAAGCCGTGCTCGTCCAGTGCGGCAGCTGCTGTCGGTCCGATGCCGGGGATATCGATAATTTGTGGCTTCATGGTTTTTTCTCCCTGATTATTTTCCGCTGACTAATGGGCATTTTACTGCAGATGGCACAGCTTGAGTAATGGCCGGTATTATTCCCTGATATGGGAGAAATAGTTTGATCCGGGTCAAAAAAAACAAGGACTTATAATGCCGGGGTAGTGCGCGGGCGGGCATGCTGTGGCGGGGTCGCTGCCGTTTGCCGGGTCGGCTTATCGCATCTTTGGTATATGTTTTTTGATATCGTTCCAGAGATCTTCGTAGCAGTGGGCCGTGCGGCTGTTGGGGGCGAATTCAGCCAGCGGGGTACGCTTAATGCCCATTTGTTCCACCTTGCTGTCGTAGGGTATGGCTGTTGGCAAAAGGTTTTCCATGTATGCCGGCGGGGTGTCCACGGTTGTTCGATGCATCATTTTGCGGCGATCGACCATGGAAAAGAACGGCAGTATCTTGACTGCATCAAGATCATTTTTCCTGAAAAAATCCTGGATCTGCTTGTAGGTGCGTAGTGACAGCGTGGTAGGTATGGTGGGTACCAGCACGGTATCGGTTGCCTCGAAGATATTTTCCGAAACCAGTGAAATGCTTGGCGGGCAGTCGAGGAATACATAGTAGTATTCCTTTCTGAAGGGCTTGAGTAATTTACGCAGCTGTTGCAGCGGGTTTTTTGCCCGTTCCAGGTAGAGGTCCATTTTTCGGTAGGAGAAATCGGCGGGCAACAAATCGAGCAACTCATAGTCGGTGCCGCGGATGAAATCATCAAGATCCCTTTTGCCCTGCACCAGGCGCTTGCCACCCCCCTTGATGGTTGGCCTGATACGAAAGTAATAACTTGCGGCGCCCTGGGGGTCGAGGTCCCACACGAGTGTGGGCGCGCCTTCGCGGGCTGCCAGCCAGGCAAGATTAACGGCGGTGGCGGTTTTACCAACGCCGCCTTTTATGTTGTATGTGGCAATGACTTTCAAACCTGAACTTCTCCGCTTAGTGGTTGGATGCAAACAGCTTCCGGAACTGCTGCTGATTTTTCTGCTGTGAGAAAACCGCGTAGCGCCCCGCGAATTCCTCGCGAGCCTGGTGCTGACGTCGTTCCAGGCCATCAATCAGCATGCCCATGGCGAGCAGCGTATCGGGCGGGGCTGTGCCCTCGGTAACCATCTCATGACTGAAGTTTTTCAAGGTAGAAACCTGCACCTCGTAGTCCTGAAAGTCACCCAGGTTGTCCTGCAGTATCTTGAGTTTCTGGATTAACCCCTTAATGTTGCCGCTCGGGTACAGGCTCGTGAAGAACTCCATAAGGTAGCGTAATTTTTTACAGGTCTTGCGCAATTCATGGAGGTCATCCGCAGGTGAATCTACAGTGATGGCATCGCCTTCCTGGATGACACGCCGGAAGACACGCCAGATTCTCTGGCTGGCAACTTCGGAGACCGGTCGGCCTGCATTTTTCAGTGTAGATCGCTCATTCACCGGCTGGTCGAGAAATGTGCGCCAGTTCCTGATCAAGCGAGCATAGCGCGCTGAATCAATCACTTTGACCAGCGCCTTGTTTTCAGCCTTTTGGTGCCTGATGAGGAAACTGCGCAGCGGTTCAATGTCGGGACGTACTGCTACCGGCAAGCTGTCACGGTAATCGTCAAATTTCAACAGGTAGACATCCAGGTCCCTGCTCGGGCTGGACATTTGTCCAAGCCAGGCAAACTCTCTCTTGTAACGATCAATGATCCGTGCCGGGAACACGGCCTTGATTTGCGACAGGGCAGAACGTGTTCGGCGAATCGCGACCCGGAAATCATGCAGAAACTCGGTGTCTGCAGCCTTGCGAGTACCGGCCTCGTTTTGCAGCATGATATCCAGAAGCCGGTGCAAAATAACCTTGCTTGCCTCGTCAGCCCGCATGGCGGGCTCCAGTTTCAGGTTTAGCTTGGAAGAATAGCTGCCCGGTTTTTCACCAAGCCTGGCCAGAACCGACAGCATCAGGTTAGTCTCGGCCGGGATCAGTCCCTGTTGTTGCAGGCGTTTCGCCATTGCCTTGGCCGGTTTGGTGAAGCCCCTGACAGGAATAATGACGACGCGGTTGTCGAGTTTCCCGGAACGGATTCCCCGTTGTCGCGGCAGGGTATTCTCCTCGATCTTCAGCCAGGCGACGGTTTTTTCGTCCCTGTTCAGGAGGCGCAGGCCGGTGACCCGGGAGCGAATCCTGAATCTCGGTGTGAGTTCACGCATTTCCAGCACCGGTTCCAGTTGCTCGCGGAGTGGCCCCTGTGGCAGGTCCCGGGCAAATCGCGGGGCGGTGTTCAGTGTTAAACGGGGACTGCGGTCTTTACCCTGCAGGGATCGCCATACCAGAATATGGCTGTTGCCGTCGCGGCTGTCCTCAAGCAGTGAACCATCCAGATAGAGACGCCAGTCGAAACTGTCAAGATATGTTCGGTAAATCGTCCGTGGCGGTTCTGCAATTATCCGGTTGTCATCCTGCAGTGTTGACTGCAAGTCTTCAGGGCGCAGCTTGTCAGGGAAAATAAATTCAATACGCATTTTTCGTTGTGCCCGGGTTCATTTCCGGTGTAATCATGTCTGCGCCGATGCTGTTTGCCAGACAGGTGCCCGGATGCTGAAAGCTCTCCTCGTGAATATACAAGCATGAGTGCTTAATATGGTTCATTCTGTCACTAATTCCGACAGTCATGCAATGTTGTGCAGCCACAATAGACCGGTTCCGGGTTATTTGTTTGCCCGGCTGTGCTCGTAATGACACGATTTTACAGGGTATCAGGGCTCCCGTAAGGGCTTGTTTTGGCAGTTCCCGATGGATTCTGGTATGAATGAACAATGGAACTGCTTTTCCTTGTGGTACTACTGGTTTTCTCCGGAATTTTTTCCGGTTCGGAGACGGCTCTGGTGGCGTTGTCGATGGCGCGGGCAGAGGCCCTGCTCAATGAAGGACGAGCGGGTGCAAAGGCGTTGTACCAGCTGAAGAAAGATCCTTCGCGGATGCTGACGACCATCCTGATAGGAAACAACCTGGTCAATATTGCAGCCTCGGCGCTGGCAACTGTTATGGCAACCAGGCAATTTGGCAGTGCCGGGCCGGGTATTGCTGTTGGTGTGCTGACACTGTTTATTCTGGTGTTTGGTGAAATCACGCCCAAGAGTCTGGCAACCCGGTATTCAGAGCGTATTTCGCTGTTCATCGCGAACCCTTTGTTGCTGTTCATGCGCCTGATCTATCCGCTGGTGTGGTTTTTCTCCCGATTTGCTGCCTGGGTTTATCGTCTCACGGGGGGCAAGAGTGATCCGACAATTACCGAGTCCGAGCTCATTGGTATGCTCGGATACGGTGTCAGGGAAGGCGAGATTGAACATAACGAAAGGAAAATTATCGAGCGGGTATTTGCCTTTAACGACCTGAAGGTTCGCGATGTGATGACGCCGAAGGGGGGTATTTTCTCACTCGACGGGACGCTTTCTGTTAATGACGCCATCCCGATTGTCGCGCGCGAGCGCTATTCGCGAATTCCGGTTTATGAAGGCCAAAAGGATAATTTTACCAGGGTGCTGTACCTGAGGGACCTGCTCAGGGCTTCCGCCTCCGGGCATACGCAAGATCAACTGCAGACCATTGCGCACGAACCGCTGTTTGTGTCGCAATACCAGGCCATTGATGACCTGTTTGCCCGATTAAGGCGACGTAACCAGCTGTTTTCTATCGTTGTGGATGAATACGGTGATGTACGCGGAATAGTCACCCTTGAGGACCTGCTGGAGGAGCTGGTCGGTGAAATCTACGATGAAAGCGATGTTGCACCTGCCGACGTCGATAGTGTCTCCAGCGATGAAATCAGTGTGCAGGGGGCAGCCGAGATGCGCGTGGTGGCAGATTTTTTCGGGCTGGAACTGCTGGGAAAACCAACCGACACGGTCAGTTTGTGGATCCTGAACCATACCGAATGTATTCCTCATGATAATGAAATATTCACCATCGATAATCTGGAAGTCAGGATTGTAAAAGCATCTGACCGCAGTATTGATCAGGTCAATATACGTTATCCTGCTACTGCGGCCGCTGATTAAAACAGGCCCGTGCATATGCCGGTTTTTTCATAAACCCGGGCATTTGACTGCTATGCTTGAATTTTTTAACAATTAAGGTCATCGCGAACCTATGGAACCGATCTCTCCTCCGATACGCAATGCTGTCCGCGCACTGATTCTGCGCGACAATAGCATCCTGTTACTGCGCAAGGCCGGTCCTGAGCAGGGTGAGCGGTTTGCGCTGCCGGGAGGGGGGCAGGATCCCGGAGAAACCCTCGAGCAGGCATTGATGCGTGAATGTGAAGAGGAAATCGGCAGCCGGGTAGACATCCATGATCTTGTCTGCGTGGCTGACTGTTTCAAACCGCGTGACACAGTACCCCGAAGCACACGTCACCTGATCGAGTTTTTGTTCGTCTGCAAGGTGCCTGATGACTATGTTGCGGTCAACGGGCCCCATCCGGACAAGCACCAGGTAGAGGTGATCTGGGCGCGGCTGGACACGCTTGCAGGCATGCCACTTCATCCCAGGTCGCTGCGTAGTTACCTGGGTGGTTTCAGTGAGCGTGCCAGGACTGTTTACCAGGGAACCCTCGACTGGTAATGAAGCTTTCGAAACACATACGCAACAATCTGCGTTTCCTGGTTGCCGAGGTTGGGTCGCAGGTCTGCAATCTGCAGGACTATCTTGAGAAACCCACGGCTACACTCGCCCGGCGAATCATAGACCGCAGTGGCTACGCCTATAATCTTATGCTGCGTATACACGAGAGTTGTCGTAACCAGGCCATAAAGACCGGCGACCCGGGCACAGAAACTGCTTCGTTGCGAAGCATTGAGTCTATTGCCACTGACCTGGAACACATCACCGGCCTGTGCCGCGAGAGTATCCAGCAGCTGAACCAGATGCAGAACAGGCGTTGCCCCGAAGCAGATGCCTGCGGCTATATGCTCGGCAGGGTCACACGCGGGCTGGACCAGGTTGAACTTGCAATCTCGCAAAGCGATACCCGGCTGGCGCTCAAAATCGGCCGCATCAAGCCGCGCCTGGACAAGACCAGTCAGAAACTGGTAAAAAAATTTACCACAGGGCTGAAGCGTAAAAAACATACGGAAGACCTGGTGGCCGGCCTGTTCCTGGTTCACGGTATTGAGCAGATGGGAGATGCCATGCTGGACATCAGCGCTGCCATCATTTCTGCCAACCTGGGACAACCCACCAATATAGATCGTTACCATTCACTGCGTGCATCAATGGAGCAGCTGGATACAGCGAACAATTTTTCAGAACTGGTGGCTGAACCGATTGCAGAAACCCGTTCAGGCAGTGGTATTTCCGGTATCAGCGCAACCGGGCAGGAGGATGCCGGTTACGTGGCAATATACAAGGACGGCAAGAAACGCAAATTACGTGAAGAACGCAGGGGGCTGGCGAGCTGGCATGAAATATACCCGGGTCTGGCGCCGAGGATTCTTTCCTATCACAAGCGCGGGCAGTCTGCCTCCCTGTTGATTGAACACCTGGCTGGACTGACCTACGAGCAGATATTACTGCATGAGTCGAGCCGCCTGCTGAAACAGACGCAGAAGCAGCTGAATCGTACCCTCGAAAAGGTGTGGCGCGAGACACAAACCGGCAAGCCGGTTGCGGCTGCCTACATGCGGCAGCTCTCAAAACGACTGGAAGAGGTCTATACCATTCACCCCGAGTTTCGTCAGGATGGATGTCGAATCTGCGGCAAGGCGGTTGCTTCCTTTGGTGAATTGCTGAAGCAGGCGCATCGCCTCGAGGCACGGGTGATGGCGCCGTTCTCGGTGTATATTCATGGCGACTTCAATGTAGATAATATCATCTACGACCCGCTGGAGAAGAAAATCAATTTCATTGATCTGCATCGTTCACGCTACATGGACTATGTGCAGGATGTATCGGTGTTCATGGTGTCCAATTACCGTCTGCAGGTTTTCGATGCACAGTTGCG
>JAOUCV010000131.1 GCA_029859555.1 Gammaproteobacteria bacterium | reverse complement strand
ATGACCGCCTGTAATGCCGGTACAGGCGGCTGTTGCCGATCAAGGGTGCGGTGTTCCAGCAGCAGCAGCAGCCAGATAGCGGCAGCGCTGGTGAGCAGCCATGCCAGTGTGATCCAGATAACCGGGTAACTCTGCCACATCATGTTGGCAGAGATAGACAGGTCCTCAAAGAAGCGCATGACGGTAGAGTTCATGCGGATGCCGAGATAGGTGTAGTGCCCGAAATCAATGATATACATCAGCAGTGTCACTAACAGCGCCACAGCAATATAGCCACGCGCCAGCTTGCGAACTGGCGTTGATCTCAAGACGTTGTAGCGTGGCAGCCAGGTTAGCAGGAACACCGGCAGACTGAGGATGAGCGCCAGTCTCAGGTCAAACTTTATACCTATATACAGGGTTTCAAAGAGGGTGCCGGGATCCGGGTGCACGGTTTGCCCAACCTCGGAAAAGCCGAAATAGAAGACTGCGCGCAGGGCGACAAAAATCACGAAGAACAGGGCTGTGACACCTGCCGCGTAGTGTAAGCGTCCGGACTTTAACCAGGCCATGAAAGAACTCCCTTGTATAGCTAATACAGGCGGCTATTGCCGTCCGGGTAAATGTTACCGGGTTTGGTGGCTGGCCACTGCGGGCTTCATACAAGTCAGTAGCAGCAGGACAACAAACACCGGGTCCAGCAGATAGTCCCACAAATTGCCTGACTCCAGCATTTGCAGTGACCAGGCAGCCACGCTGGCCGCCAGGCTGATGGCCAGGAAATAGTATGTTCGCCACCAAAACAACAGCGCCATTATAAACAGGATTGCCAGTAACCATGGGTTTGCATAACCGAGGCTGTAACTGTCGAAGCCAGTCAGCCCGAGTGCGAACGGGTACAGCAGCAATGCGGTCACGGCTAACAGCCGGCGCAGCAACACCAGCTCGACAGGCCGGCAGAGTTGCCATGAAAAGTTTTGTTGCAGGATGAAGGCAATATAAAAAAGCAGGGCGCTGATGGAGCTGTCGCCGAAAGTGCCGCGCACTGCGTACCAGGCCGGGTCACCAGCAAGCGGCAACATCAGCAGCAGGGTGATGCCAACAATCAAAACCGGCCTGAGCGCAAGCGGTAACCTGGCCAGCGGCAGTAGCAGGCTTGCCCATGCGAGACACAGCAGCACAACAGACAGCCCGGTAAACAGCGGGTCGCTACTGATCATGAGCCCATGCCTGCGTCAGCACGCATTTTCTGCAGGGCTGCCCGATTGAAGTGGACGTGTTTTATATATTTTCTTTTCCAGGTGTAGAACAGGTGAAAGTCGCCCCTGCTGGTCTTCAGCAAAAACGGATAAGAGAACGGGTTATGTATTTTTTCACCTTCCGCCAGGTTTTCAAACTGATGAATCAATTGCCAGTCAGCATCTTCTGCCGGCCGCCAGGCCATGGTGATGTCGTCGCGTTCGCTGGGGTGATTGTTGAACACCAGCAACAGTTCATCGGCAGCATCCAGTTGCACAACCGTGGCGGCCGAGTCGGGATTGGGGAGAGGCATTGGCGCCAGCGGCGTCCAGTCGGCCAGGCTGCCATCTGTGTGGCTGAACCAGAGTTTCCCCGGGTGTTTTTCAGAGCTATTGCGCATGAATGCGATGGCATTGCCGGGGTCTGTGGCCAGCAGCGCCGGTTGAATCGCCTCACGACCGTGACTGATGCGGTATTTGTCGATTACCGTACCGCTGTTGTCGATACGCAGCAGCTCGGAAAACTTGCCAATAAATTCATGATAGGCCGGCAGCATGACGTCACCCTGCTCGGTCAGCAGAGGCGCATTGCGCACCAGCGTGCTGATGTTCATGAAGGGTGTGCTGATGAGTCGTTTGACCGGACCCCAGCTGTTGCCGTTATCAGTGGATACCGACAGGTTGATGGAGCTACCGGCCCAGCCGCCTACCGATACCGTCACAAAAAACAGCCACAATTCATCATCTTTCACGACGGCTACCGGGTTACCCAGCTTGCGAATGTAGCGGCGGGTATCCTGCGTTACCTGCCGGCGGCTCATGACCTCGTGGATTTCGGACCAGCCAGCAGCGCTGTTGCTGAACACACGGCTGTAGATAGCCGTATCCTTGCTGCCCTCGCGTTTGCCGCCATACCAGAATACACGGATATCACCGTTGTTCAGCTCTACCGCGGTGGCGCTGTGCACTTCGCGGGTGAGTTCGCCGGAAACAAAGGCTGCCTCCATTACGGGGTCGCTGGCATCGTCGCCGTTGCTGATCTCCGGCAGCGTGAAACTGGCTGGCTGTTCAGCAGGCAGGAGTAGCAGTGCCAGCGCGAATCCGGAGGCCACAGCCAGTAGCGTGCCGAGTCGAATGATTTTCATGGTGAAAGCGGGCTCATGGGGTCAGACGGGGAATTGTGGGTGCGTTTCTGTAGTCAAGTCAAACCGGTGACGCATAGTTGCTGATTTACTGTATACAATGTTTCCACGTCATGCCGGCATTCACTATAATCAGTGACCGTCTTTATATGACGATCTTCAACGGCCGCCAGCGGCTATCGACTGGCAAGTGCTGCCTGCCAGCTATTCAAGGGGTTTTAAATGAACAGATTATTACGCTCTGCGTTGGTTCTTCTGGTGTTGGCAATCTCACTGCCTGCCAGCGTCTTATCTGCGGACAAGGCGGTCACGACGGGTGACCCGGAAATCGCACAGGAAGACCTGAAGCTGAAATTGAAGCCGTTATTGCGCTCGGAGCTGAAGGTGGAGGCCGATGCATGGCTGCAATTGCTGGAGGACAAGGTCAAGCAAATCAGCACGGCAGAGATCGCGGTTAAGGACAAGCTGCGGGAAATATCGGCTGCCGAAACGTACGAATCGGCGCTCGATGCGGTGGAAAAGGCCAAGAACAAGGCAGCGGAAGCGACGGATGCCGAAGCTGCAGCAGCTTCGGTCAGGGAAGCCGAGCAGGCACTTGAAGATGCGGCTGTCGAGGGGAAGGCGGCGGTAGCCAAGGTGGAAGGTAATGCTGAGACTGCCAGCGTGACCGCCATTGCTGCAAAATTGGCCGCTGAGAAGGCGGCGCTAGAAAAAGAAAGAAAGGCGGCAGCTGGCAAACAGGGTGCTGATGAAGCAGAAGCCGAGGAGGATGACGACGCATCGCAGGCCAAAACAGATGCCACCAGGGAAAAGCTTGATGCCGCCGTTGCCAAGAGAAACGAGGATCGTAAAAACCTGCTGGCATATCTCGCTGATCTGCGTGGTGAACAGACCAGTTTGATCGATCGAACCAACCTGGCGATCGAGGCATTCGAGCTGAAAGGCGGCAAGGCTGAGGAAGTCGAGGAGTACCGCCAGTATGTGACGGCCGTGGCAGGTATTGAAGTTGATGTGACCGATATCAGTGCCACCTGGGCCACTCTTACCGGCTGGTTGTTCTCTGAAGAAGGCGGATTGCGCTGGGTCAAAAACATTAGCCTGTTTCTCGCGATCGTGTTTGTTGCCATGTTCCTGGCGCGCATTGTAGGCAAGGCAATCGAACGGGTGATGGCGCGTTCCAACCAGACATCACAGCTGCTGGGTGATTTCCTGGTGGTGACGTCGCGGCGCCTGGTGCTGGCGATTGGTATCATCATCGGGCTGGCGGCACTGGAAGTGAATATCGGGCCGCTACTGGCGGTTATCGGTGCGGCCGGTTTCGTGATCGCCTTTGCCCTGCAGAATTCACTGGGTAACTTTGCCAGCGGCATCCTGATTATGGTGTTCAAGCCGTTTGATGTTGGCGACGTGGTCGAGATCGGCGGTGTGCTTGGCAAGGTCAAGTCGATGAACCTGCTGTCTGTGCTGATTCACACACCGGATAACAAGGCGGTAATTATTCCCAACAACAATATCTGGAGTGATTCGATTACCAATGTAACGGGTACCGACAGCCGCCGCGTGGACCTGATTTTTGGTATCGGGTATGGCGATGACATCGAGAAGGCGCAGGGCATCATGGAGCAGGTTGTCAGTGAGCATCCCATGGTGTTGAAGGATCCTGAACCGGTTATCCGGGTACATGAGCTGGCAGACTCGTCAGTTAATTTCATATGCCGCCCCTGGGTGAAGACCGAAGACTACTGGGATGTTTTCTGGGATGTGACACGCAGCGTAAAGGAACGTTTTGACCAGGACGGTGTTTCCATCCCGTTCCCGCAACAGGATATCCATGTTATCGAGGCGTTGCAGGTCAACAGTGACGCGACCAGCAAGCCGTCCGCAGCAGTATCAGGACAGGGAGGTGCCGCAAGTGGCGACAAGCAGACAGCCAGGGCTGGTGACGCGGGTGCTGATACCTCGCTTGATGAGGATGGCTAGACAGGGCTGATAACCCTCCCGCCGTTGCTTGCAGTTGCCGCGGCTGAATCGCATCGGTATCGACAATGCGCCTGGCAAGCAGCGGGAGTAATTATGAAGGAGACTGTAGCGTGGCAATAAAAGCGGTATTACGCATGGGTGACCCGCGCCTGCTGGAGGTTGCTGCCCCGGTAACCAGTTTCGATACCCCGGAATTGCATCAGCTGGTAGAGGACCTGATGGATACCATGCGTGCAGAGGATGGCGCCGGGCTGGCGGCGCCGCAAATCGGTGCAGGCCTGCGCGTCGTGGTGTTTGGCTTTGATAAAAACGAACGCTATCCGGACGCGGCACCGGTGCCGCAAACGGTATTGATTAACCCGCTTGTCGAGGTGCTGGGCGAGGCATGTGAGGATGACTGGGAAGGTTGTCTCAGCGTACCCGGATTAAGGGGTGTGGTGTCGCGTTTTACACACATCCGCTATAGCGGGTATGACCCGTTAGGCAAACCGTTTGAGCGCGAGGCCCGGCAGTTTCATGCGCGCGTGGTGCAGCATGAGTGTGATCATCTTGATGGCATTCTCTATCCACAGCGTATGTCGGACATGCGCCGTTTCGGGTTTACCGGGGTATTGCAGCCAGGCGGGTAACGCCTGGCTTGCCTGCCTGCAGGCATGACGGCCATGTAATTCACATGGAAGCAGAACTCCCTTTCAAGAACAGACAGCTGCGTGACCTGGCGTGGGCGATCGGCTCCGCAGCCTTGCTGGCGCCCGGTGATCAGGAAACCCGCTGGCTGGACAAGGCATGGTTTCAGCGACGTTATGCTGAATACCTTCCGGTGTTGAAGGCACTCGACCGTAATCCGGCAGACCTGCTGCACTGGCTGGAGACTGCCAGCCAGCGGCGCCTCGGCAGCTACTTTGAAAGCCTGTGGATATACTGGTTAAAAACCAATCAACGCTTTCGCCTGTTGCAGGCAAATCTGCCTGTCAGGGTGGCGGGGCGTACGCTGGGTGAATTCGATTTGCTGGTTGAAGATAGGCAGAGCGGCAGGCAGTTGCACTGGGAACTTGCATTGAAATTCTATCTGGGAACAGCTGACACGCAACAGATGGAAAACTGGTGGGGCCCGATGAAACATGATCGGCTGGATCTGAAACTAGGGCACATGCAAACACACCAGTGCCGATTGTCACGCTTGCCGGCAGCGAAGCAAAAGCTTGAGGAGTTTGACATTGTAGTGGACGAAACCTGGTCGATCGTCAAGGGACGGCTTTTCTATCCGGGCGGTGGTGCAGCGCATCCGGCCCCGGAGAATGCTGCAGGTTCGCACCTCACCGGCTGGTGGCAGACCACGGCAGAGTTTAATGATGCCTGCCCGGCGAATGCCGGTGTACGCTACAGCCTGCTTGATAAATGCCAGTGGCTGTCACCGGTTTTACCGCAACAGCTAAAGTTTTCCGGTGGTGTTTTATACGCAGGCAGGCACCGGCAAATACCGGCAGACAGGCCGGTGATGCTGGCCGCCTGCACAGACAGTGTCGAACTCAGTAGAGGGTTTGTGGTACCGGATGCCTGGCCTTGCGGGCTGGTTGAATAGCCATTGGGTGTTGCACCCCCCATAAAATGCCGCCAGATTTGATCTGTGTCAAAAACCTGTGAAATAGTGCGCCACTATCGGTGCATGCGCCTGCTTGTCATAAAAACATAAATTATAATTAGCCATGTGATAGGCATTTTTTGACACATTGTATGAGCAAATATAATCGGAGGTGATTGTCATGAAAAGGTTTTCAAGATTGCTTGCCATCTTCGTCATTGCCGCTACAGCGACCTTTTATGCAGGGACGGCCAGTGCCTTTTTCGGCTTTGGTGACTGGTTTGACCCATGGGACGACGGGCCCTATTACGGTTATCCGGGCTATGGCTATGGTGGCTATCCGGGTTATGGCTATGGCGGTTATCCGGGTTATGGCTATGGTGGTTATCCGGGCTATGGCTATGGCGGTTATCCGGGCTATGGCTATGCGCAGCCCTATGCGGTTCCGGCTGCACCGGCTGCACCGGCTGCT
>JAOUCV010000130.1 GCA_029859555.1 Gammaproteobacteria bacterium | reverse complement strand
ATGACCGGCAAATCAACCGGCCGCATGCGGGTATTGATGCGGGCAATCGCAGCCATATCGAGTATCATGACAACACTGCCATCACCAAGAATGGTAGCGCCGGATACACTACTGACCGTGCTTAACTGCAAACCCATCGGTTTGATGACGATTTCGCGACTACCCATCAGTGATTCAACCTGGAAGGCAATACGCTTTTCACCGATACGAACCAGCAATACCGGCACATGCCCCTGCGAGCGATCAAGATCGATATTACCTGTCTCCAGCAGTGTTCCAAGATGCCTTAACTGATATTCGTTACCGGCATATTCATAGACACAATCTTCTGCGCCATATGCGCTCATCAGCTCTTTAGGGTTTGCTCTGACAACACCCTCAACACTACCCAGCGGCACACAGAACGACTGCTCACCCGCCGTAACCAGCAAGGCCTGATTGATAGCCAGCGTATAGGGAAGGCGCACTGTAAACAGGGTACCTTCACCGGCGGTTGAGGCAATATGCAATGATCCACCCAGTTGCTTAACCTCGCTGTTGACCACATCCATGCCGACACCGCGGCCTGAGATCTGAGTTACCTCTGTCACAGTACTGAAGCCTGTTTGCAGAATAAATTGTATGACATCAATATCTGCCAGCCCTGAATCTGCCTGCATCAGGCCTCGCTCGACGGCCCGTGCGCGTACTGCATCAATATCAATACCGGCGCCATCATCTTCAATACGCAATACAATTTCCGGACCTTCACGATCAAACGAGATCGCGATCAATCCAGTCTCCTGCTTGCCGGATTGCATTCTCCTGGAAGGCTGCTCAATGCCGTGAGCAATGGCATTTCTCAACATATGCTCCAGTGGCGCAATAATCCGGTCAATGACGGTACGGTCCATTTCGCCGTCCGCACCCACCAGATCAAGCTCAACCTTCTTGCCAAGCTGCCTGGATGATTGACGCACAATACGCCGCAGGCGTGAAGCCAGACCGGAGAACGGAATCATCCGGGTACGCATCAATCCTTCCTGCAAGTCAGTACTCACCCGCGATTGCTGCAGCAGCAATGTTTCTGCCTCACGCGTGGTGTTATCCATTATTTCATGGAGACTGCGCAAATCACTGATACTTTCAATCAGGAAACGTGATGTCTGTTGCAGGTTCGAGTATCGATCCATCTCCAGCGGATCGAATTGCTGGTTGTTTGCCTCAACCTCCTGCTCGTGGCGAAAAAGAATTTGTGCCTCTGTCTCCATCTCGAGCTGACGCAGTTGATTACGCAAACGGGTAATTGTCTGGTCCAGTTCGGTAAGGTTAAATCGATAATCGCTAACCTGCTGTTCCATACGTGTGCGATAAATACTGATCTCGCCGGCATGGTTAACCATGTCATCCAGCAACTCGGACTGTACCCGAACCTGCTCACTGCGCACTTTTGGCGCCGTGCGACGCTCAGCCCTGACAGGAATGACTGGTGCTGTTCTGAGCGGTTCTGCAACTTCAATATCCGCGTTCTCCACGGATTCATCAACTGTTGCAACAGCTGGCTCTTCAGTTTCCACAACTTCAGCTTCAGAAGACACACTGGACTGATCATCAACCTCTGCGACAGCCTCTATAATCACATCCGGTTCCGGCTCGGCCTGTGTTTCACTGCCTGTACTTTCGGTAATGTCTTCAACGGAAGACTCAACGGCATCAGGCACTTCCTGCTCTTCAACAACCTCGAGCACCTCGTTCGTGTCACCTTGTTGCTTCTGCGTCACGGCCTGCAGCGACACTTCCACTGCAGTTGCATCACCCGGCAATTTGCGTGCCTTGACATTCTCTACCATTTCAGAGAGTCGGTCATGGGATTCATGTAACAACGCAAATAATTCTTCAGACTCGGCAACCTGCCCGTCTGTCACCTGTGTCATCAGGGACTCGAGCACATGAGCCAGATCGCCGATGGGCATGATGTCCATCATGCGCGCACTGCCTTTCAGAGTATGAAGATGGCGCTGGAACTCTGACCTGTGTTCATCACCATCCGGCTGCTCCGACCACAACCGCAGCGCTGCTTCACTGCTTTCAATTACTTCAGCAGCTTCCTCGACAAAAATCTCGTAAAGTTCCTGGTCCATTTCAGCGTACGGATCATCATCCGCTGACGTTTCCTGTTCCGGAACCGCCATATCCTCGTCCGGCTGTTGATCTGCAGACACATCCAGTCCTGCATCCAGTAGTTCCTCAACCGCTTCTTCAACCACACGTGGCAGGGCTGCGACACGTTCTCGCAACGCTCTCTGCGATGTCTCATCGAAATCCTGGTCCGGCAACTTCCCGACCAGCTGGCCAAGTTCAGCACTGCACTCGCGTAATACAGCCAGCGCGTCCTGATCAAGTACCAGCCCGGCATGAAACACCTCGTCAATATAGGCGTTCAGATCATATGCCAGCGAGAGAATAGAGATCACTTCGGCAGATTCGGATATTCCCGACAGCGTATGCAGTGCCCGGTAAAGTGACTCGCTGACAACACGAGGTTCATCACCGATATCAAGATAGTCCTGCATGGCCTGCAAGTGGCTGATACACTCATTTTTGAAGATCTCGATGAGTACAGCATCATCGTCCGCGTCTTCGCCTGCATCAACTACAACTTCAGTATCTGTAATTTCCCCACTTGTGTGTTCTTCTACAGCAGCAACACTCTCAATAACTGCGCCACTTGCCAGTATTTCTGCCTGTTGCATCAGCAGACTGATATCAGCCTCAGGTGAGCTGCCATCCTGCACCTGGGTAAGCAACTGTGATAATGCTTCCGGCACCTGCCCCAGCAATTCGAACAGCTGCTCACCGGCAGTAACAGTACCTTCGATAACGCGATTGAGCAGATCCTCAACACTCCATGAGAACTCACCAACCAGCATTGCGCCGGCCATCCGGCCACTGCCTTTCAGGGTATGCAGACTGCGACGCACTGAACCTGGCGCATCTTCATTATCAGGCTGACTTAGCCACTCAGGAATAGCAGCGGAGATGCTTGCAAGCTCCTCTGCCGCCTCTTCAAGAAAAATTTCCACGATTTCAGGATCTGCTTCTGCAGACAGTACCGGCAGACCAACCAGCCGGTCCTGCTCAACCAACACCTCTTCAAGCGGCCTGTCCTGTTCGACAATCTCCAGCTGCTCACAATCCGAATTTTCTGCTGAAACACTCTCGTCAGTACTATCCAGATCAGTTTCCTGTACCGACAGCGGAGTCTCGGGAACACCCTCTGGATCACAATATACCAGCGCACAATGCGCCAGATAGTTGATATCCAGATCTGTATCAACAGGTTCACCGCGGACCTGGCCGACCAGCGCCGACAGGGCACCGGGCGCACGCGAAATCAGCTCCCTGATATCGTTATGTGGCGTCACAACGCCCTCTGAAATCCTGTTGGCGAGGCTCTCAAACGCCCAGGCCAGCTCACCGGTTGCCAGCGCACCGACCATACGGCCACTGCCTTTCAGAGTGTGAAAGGAACGCCGCGCATCAACCAGGTAATCCTCGAGGTCAGGGCAATTCACCCAGGCAGGAACCAGCGCCTTCAGCTTAAGCAGCTCTTCATCTGCCTCCTCCAGGAAGATTGACAGAATCTCTTCATCAACATCTGCAGCAATAACCTGCATCGCAACAATATCAGGAGCATTATCAACCACCGCGGTCACGCTTGCAGCTGGCGTCTCTACCGGCACAACAATTTCCGGGTCAAAGGAATAAACATCACTGACCGGCGTATGTTCTTCAACTACATCAGATGCAGTTTCAGAAGCCGGCTCTTCACCAACGGCAGACTCAAGTACCGGACACGGGTAGCCAAGCTTCTTCATTGCCAGTTCGGCAATATCAAGCGCAGTACCGGTGTTACCACGATTTTTACAGGTTTCCTCGACATGAAACTCGACACTGCAAACAGCATCCGCGAGCATGTCAAGCTGTGCTTCAGGAAGCGTCCTGTGCTTGTCTATTAATTCCTTAAGTACAAATTCACTGATTTTTCCGGTAACAACTGCAGCCCTTTCCTCGTCAATCAACTGCAGACCACCAGCCATCTTCTCCAGCAGATCCGGTATCTCGCCAAGCGCTTCAAACTCGCCGGAATCCTTCAGAAAATCATTAAAAACCTCTTTTGCCCTGGACATACTCACAATCACCTCACGGGTGACTGCCTCAATGCCCTGATTCACTGCAGCGCTGCCGGCATCATTTGCCGCCACATCATCAATCGCACCATCAATGGTTATCAATGTATTTGCAATTGCGGAAAACATTGCATCCGTATCGTCATCATTTCCAGCGAGAAACTCACGCATCGACAGTTCATGCACGAACATGGCATTACTCAATGATTCCTTGCTGATCATATCCAGCGTATTACCCAGCATATGCAGACCGTCTGCCACCGGCGCCAATACCTGCTTGTCGGTACCGCCACTTCGAGTATAGGCGTCAATCTGCTCCTTGATATTTTCAACATCAGTACGCACAGTCACCGCAACAGTCTGCAGCAGGTCATCATTAAACACGATCATGCCATCGCTGGAAGGCACATCATCTTCGCCATTGGCAGGCTTGCTCTTCAGACTGTATGTGGATTTTATTTCGACAATCCGCTGCGACCTGGAGTCACATAGTGTCAAACGGTAAAGCAGGTTCTTCACCAGGTCATCGGTAAGCAAATCAGAAAATACTTTCTCGCCTGAATCCATCAGGCGTTTAATCTGCCGGTCCAGCTGACCAAACAGCTGTTTGACTTCTGTTGTCTCTTCCAGCTCACCGTCACGCAGCGCCTCGGCAACACCGGCACCAATCCACCATACCCGCGCTACCGGCTCGCTCATTGCATGCTCCTGCAAATGTACCAGCACATCTACAAGGCCTTGCAGGGTCGACATACCATCACCCCCGCGATACCAGGATAACAACCCTCCCTGGAAGCGAACACGCGCCGCACGCGCCAGCGCCGGGATATCATGCTGCTGTCTCTTTGCCCGTACATCGAAGACCGATGTCGGCACGCGCGTTGCCAGGTTCGGCGAGAATACTGCAGTCTCCTGCAAGGGTTGCTCGCCGCGGGTCGCACGCAGACTGTTGATAACCGGCAACATGACTGCCGGATTATCCTTGCGACCGGAACGAATACTTGACAGGTAGTCAGGCAATTGCAAAAACGCCTGCATCAACAGTTCCAGCGCAGTTTCCTTTTCCTCGACCGCGTCCTGCAGCAGATCGGCAACCACTTCTTCCATTTCAGAAGTCAGCAGAACCGCACCCTTGATGCCCACCATTTGCAACGGCCCCAGGGCCTCATGCAACTGCGCCGCACATTTCTGCAGCAATGTATTGTTTTCAGCACCGGCGGCATACTCTTCCAGCTGTACCCGGGCAAGCTTGAGCGTCTCGTCCAGCTCCTCGCGTACCCAGCCCAGTGCGTTGTAATCTATAGCTTCATCCATAATGACTATTCCTTGCCTTCACCTCTATCAGCAGCTCACAAGCTTGCCGGGTAATCAGGCAAGCTTGTGAGCTGAACTGCGGGATCATCAAGTTATCTCCAGAGATAATTATTGCGGCAATTTAAAACCGGCAACCGAAGTATCAAGATCCTGTGCCAGTCGGGAGAGATTACCGATCGAGCGTGCAGCCTGCTCGGTACCGGAGGTTGCCTGCAGGGTTACTTCCTGGATACCGTTCATGCTGGATGCAAGCTGGGTCGCCGCATTTGCCTGTTCGCTGGCAGATCCGGAAATCGTCTGAATCAGGCCGGCCAGCTGACTGGACACAGATTCAATTTCCTCCAGCGCACCACCGGCATCCTCTGCCAGCTGTGCTCCGTTGACCACACCCGAGGTACTCTTCTCCATAGAGATAACAGCCTCGTTGGTATCCGCCTGAATTGTTTTAACCAGCGCTTCAATCTGCTTGGTTGCATTGGCAGAGCGCTCAGCAAGACGCTGCACCTCGTCGGCCACCACAGCGAAGCCTCGACCGGCTTCACCCGCCATGGCAGCCTGGATTGACGCATTCAACGCAAGAATATTGGTCTGCTCGGCAATATCATTAATCAGCTCAACGATATCGCCAATTTCCTGCGAACTTTCACCGAGGCGCTTGATACGCTTGGAAGTTTCCTGGATGTGCTCGCGAATCGTATCCATACCATTCATGGTGCGTTGCACGGCTTCGCCACCCTTCTTTGCAATTTCAACCGAACGCATGGCCACCTTGGATGACTCGCTCGCTTCTTTCGACACATTTTCCATTGAACCGGAGATTTCTACAATTGCAGAACCCGCAACCGTAATATCCTCGGACTGCTTCTTGCTCGCAGTAGAAAGCTGATTGGCTATCTGCTCGGTTTCCTGCACAGAACCCGACAACT
>JAOUCV010000129.1 GCA_029859555.1 Gammaproteobacteria bacterium | reverse complement strand
TCATGCTTGCAGGTGTGTAACCCGGCAAGAGTCAAGCAATGTGACACCTGCCAGTCGGTAGCATTTGGTCTCCTTGCTGTGTGCTCATCTCAGACTCTTGATTGCGAAAAGGGCATAAATAAATCTCCTGTTTCCAGTGTAATATACCGGGTCTATTTGCGTCGAGATGTAAAAACAAGCCACAGATAACAAACCGGTTTCAGGGATGGGAGGGAGTAGTTATGTCGCATAAAATAAAACGGGTATACGGTATTAATTCCCGGTTGACTTCAGTTGTTACAAGCACTCTGCTGGCTGTTCAACTGGCATTGCCAGCAGGGGTACACGCGGAAGGCACTTCCGGCGAAGGCGCAGGGCAGGCTGGCACCCATCCGACTGACGTTGGTTATTCCCCTTACGTGGACCGCGATTACCCGACCCGGGTCTACTTCGGCGACACCCACCACCACACTGCCAATTCCGGTGATGCCTTTATGAACGGTAACCAACTCAGTCCGGAAGAGGCCTACCGGTTCGCACGGGGTGAACCGGTGGTGTCATCCTCCGGCATACCGGTGAAGCTGGCGCGGCCGCTGGACTTCCTGGTGATCTCGGATCATGCCGAGGGGCTGGGCGTCATGTACGAGGTGTACAACGGCAACCCGGTGATGATGGCAGACGAGACGCTGGCGCGCTGGAACAAGATGATGAAGGCGGGTGGGGCGGAGTCTGGAAAGGCTATGAATGAACTGATTTCCGCGCAGGCGCAGGGGACGCTGCCAGACCCGGTGACCAACCCGAAAATTGCCGGACCCTTACAGAAAACCGTGTGGGAAGCCTACACGGAAACGGCAGAACAATACAATGACCCTGGCCACTTTACGGCGATGATCGGCTACGAATGGACCTCGGTGCCGGGGGGTAACAACCTGCACCGCAATATTCTGTTTCGCGACAACAAGGACAGGGCTGACCAGGTGATGCCATTCACTTCATGGCAGAGTGAAAACCCGGAAGACCTGTGGCAATGGATGGCTGACTATGAACAGCAGACCGGCGGACGGGTGCTCGCAATACCGCATAATGGCAATTTGTCGAATGGCCGGATGTTCGAAACAGTGGACTTTGCCGGCAAACCGCTGACGAAGGATTATGCCGAACGCCGCGCCCGCTGGGAGGTGCTGCAGGAAGTCATGCAGACCAAGGGCAACAGCGAGACCCATCCGTCATTATCACCCAATGATGAATTCGCGAACTACGGTATCGCCGGTTGGGAATATGGCAACCTGACGATGGAAGACAAGCCCGAATCCCCGGAAATGCGACCCTTTATGTATCTGCGCGGTGGTTTGATGAACGGCCTGGCACAGGAGCGCAAGCTTGGCGCGAACCCCTTCAAATTCGGCATGATCGGCGGGACTGATATCCATAACTCGCTGACAGCGATTGATGAAGATAATTTCTTTGGCAAGCATGTTAACCAGGAACCGCGGCCGCAGCGCTGGGAGCATGTCTCCAAGCAGGGTTTCGGCAAGACCCGCTATACCTGGCAGTACACCGCAGCTGGATATGCGGCAGTATGGGCCACTGACAACACCCGTGAGGCATTGTGGGATGCCATGAAGCGCAAGGAAGTGTATGCCACCTCGGGCACGCGTCCGACGGTGCGTTTTTTCGGTGGCTGGGATTTCACGGCTGAGGATGTCAATACCCGCTATATCGCCAGGGCCGGTTATGCCCGGGGCGTGCCTATGGGTAGTGACCTGCCGGCAATAAAAAAGGGTGCAAGCGCACCCGGTTTCCTGGTCGTGGCCATGAAAGACCCCGAGGGCGGTAATCTTGATCGCATCCAGATCATCAAGGGCTGGCTGGATGCCGACGGCAACACGCATGAAAAGATTTACGATGTTGTCTGGGGCGATGCCGCTACACGCAAACCGGACAGGGACGGCAAACTGCCACCGGTGGGAGACACGGTTGATGTTGCCAATGCGAGCTGGACCAACAGCATCGGTGACTCGGATCTGGCCGCCTTCTGGACTGATCCGGATTTCGATGCATCACAAGCCGCGTTCTATTACCTGCGCGTCATCGATATCCCAACGCCGCGCTGGACCGCCTATGATCAAAAACGCTTCGGCATCAAGATGTCCGATGATGTGCCCATGAAACACCAGGAACGGGCGTGGACCTCGCCGATCTGGTATACGCCGGGATGACGGAATAACAGAGGATCCTTGTTTCATGCAGGGACAGATAGATAGGTATAGAAGTAAACATCTTGCACTGCACAGCAGGGCCATTGCCCTGGTAGTCGCAATTACAGCCTTACTTGGCCTTTCCATCTGTGGTGACAAGCAATCCTTCATCGACTCTGGAGCCGAAGCGCCAGCTGGATAGGGCCTGGAGCTGTTAAATGAACTGCGCGGCCTGTCGGACTGCGAAGACGCGGAGACCTGGTTCCTTGAATATGTTGTCAAGAGCAATCGCTCCGACACTCGGCAGCAGCCGCGATCTTATGCCGCTCCCGAGACCACCCGGAGCGCATGCCGATGGACACTACGGTCCCTGGAACCTGCAGTTCTAGACGATGTGCTGCGCGCACAACCCGGAGAACCCTGCCGGCGTAGCCGATGACACGATTACCTGTGGGGCCTGTGCCGCCACGAACCCGATGGCCTCTGAGAGTGTATTGCCCGTGGCCAACGTGGCGCGTGATTTCAGGGTAAACTGGAGCCTGTATCCAGGCCCCTCTGCTACAACGATGACAGCGTGCTACTCAAGGACAACAACAGGTTTGATGATTCCATGCTGAACACGACGGCTTGCCTGGTAAGCGCCGGCCCGACCTGTACCTGTGTCGACCTGATTGCCGGGAAGAATGCGAGCTTTATGGACGATCTGCTTGCAACCGGCATGGGACAGGGTTGCGGTGACGAGTGGGAGATGAATTTCAACATCAACTTTGAATACTGCTTCTAATGAAATATCCGCACCGGAAAGCTGCATGAGTATTTTTTTCAAGCGGGGATTGCAGCTCTGCTCCATCCTGTCACTGCTGATGGCGCTGGCGTATTCAGCGTCACTGCGCGCCGGCGATGACTTGCAGCTCCAGCTCACGCAGGAAGAGCAGGCCTGGCTGGCCGCGCATCCGAAGATCGTGGTTGGCGGCGAAGTCGACTGGGCGCCGTTCGATTTCGTCAACAAGTCCGGACGCTACGCAGGCCTTGCCAATGATTACCTCCAGGTCATCGCCGCGGAACTCGGCCTGGAGATCGAGATCATTACCGATCCATCCTGGGACAAGCTGCTGGGGATGATGCGTCGCAGGGAGATCGATGTCCTTCCCGCGATCTATTACGCGACCGAGCGTGAGCAGTTTCTGTCCTACACGGCGCCCTACGCGCGGGTGACGGAATTTATCTATTCCCGTGACGACACCACCTGGATTTCGACGCTGGACGACCTGAAAGGCAAGCGTGTAGCGGTGGTCAAGGGGTTCACCGTCGAAAACGTGCTGCGCACGGAATATCCGGATATCGGGCTGGTGACCGCGCCGAATATCCTGGGATGCCTGAAGAAGCTGGTGCTCGGTGAAGTGGATGCCTTTATCGGCGATGTCGCGTCTACCTCCTACAATATCCGGACCTATTCCCTGAGCGGGATCAAGCCGGTTGCCCCCGGGCCATTCCCGGAGCCGCCTGTTCACATGGGCATTCGCGATGACTGGCCCGAACTGAGAGACCTGATCCAGAAGGTGTTCACCGCGATACCGGAAGAGCGGCACGCTGCCATCAGGGGGCGCTGGTTCACCGAGGCGGATGTGCAGACAGAGGCCGTGCAGGCCGCGCCTGTGGCGGGCGGCAACATCCCGGCAGAACGCAAGGTCTGGTGGTTCATCGCGGCGCTGCTGGTCCTGCTGGTGCTGTTGATGCCTGTCCTGCTGCAGCGCTTCAGCGGTGACCGGCTGGACGAATGGTTCAGCTCCGCCGCCCTTCGACGCATCGGAGCGGTGGCAGTGGCGCTGTTCATGGGCCTGGTTATCGCGCTGGCATTGCGCTCGCTGCAGGGAGTGCACGAGCAGTACCGGAATGACACAGGCACGCACCTCTCGATCGTCAACAACTCGGTGCACCAGACGCTGCAGACCTGGCTCGATGGCCGGCGACGCCTGGTATCCGGACTTGCCCGTGAACCCGGCGTGCAGCAGGCCACCATTGCCTTGCTCGCCGTGCCTCGCAGGCAGCCAACACTGGCCGCGGATACGGCAATGCAGCAGCTGCGAACGCTGCTGCAGCCGCACCTGGCCAGTATGAAGGCCAGGGGCATCTTCATTATCGCACCGGACCGCGTCAGCATCGCCTCGATGCGCGATGCCAACCTGGGAAAACTGAACCTTATTGCACGCCAGCGCCCCGACCTGATGGACCGCGCCTTCGCCGGTGAGACCGTGCTGGTACCGCCCATCGTTTCGGATGTTCCGCTGCGCGATAAAAGCGGCCAATTAGTGGAGCACGCCTCGACCATGTTCTTCGCCGCGCCGCTGCGGGATGCGAATGACGAGGTCATGGCCGTGTTCACCGTGCGCTTCGAGCCCGCGTTCGAGCTCACCCGCATCACCGAAGCCGGGCGTCCGGGCGAGAGTGGCGAGACCTACGCCATTGACAGCAACGGCCGCATGCTGACCCAGTCCCGGTTCGAAATGTTGTTGGCCGAAATGGATATCGCCATCGAGGACGGACGTGGCGATGCCGGCTCCCGGGGCCTGCGCGTCGCAGACCCGGGGGGGAACCTGCTTTCGGGTTATGTGCCGGTGTCCGGGCGGTCGGAGTGGCCGCTGACCCGGATGGCCGCTGAAGCGACCCGCGGACGTTCGGGTACCGATGTGAGCGGTTATCGTGATTATCGCGGCGTTCCCGTGATCGGCGCCTGGGTATGGTCCGAACAACTCGGCCTGGCCTTGGCCACGGAGATCGACGTGGACGAGGCGCTGGCGCCCTACCTGGTGCTGCGCGACCTGGTGGTTGGCGTTCTCGGGGTCACGGTGCTGCTGGCAATTGTCCTGACCGGGCTCAGTGTCTGGTTGGGCGACCGTGCAAAGGCGCGCCTGGAGCGGCAGGTACAAGAGCGCACACGCGAGCTGAACAAGCTGGTGCAGGCGGTGGAACAGAGTCCGCTGGGCGTGGTTATCACGGACGTGCAGGGCGCCATCGAGCACGTCAATCCGGCTTTTGTCGCCATGACCGGCTACGGTCTCGATGAGGTTGTCGGGAAGAATCCGCGCATCCTCCAGAGTGGTGAAACCGCGCCGTCGAAATACGCCGGGCTTTGGCAGACCATCCTCCGCGGCGAGACCTGGAAAGGTGAACTCCACAACCGTAAAAAGAACGGCGAGACTTACTGGGCCGCGGTCTCGATTGCACCGGTGACCGACAGCGAGGGTGCGGTGACCAACTTCGTTGCCATGGCCGAGGATGTTACGGCGGCCAGGCTGGCCGATGCCGAGTTGCAGGCCAGCGTGGAACGTTTCCAGATACTGTTCGAGGCCTCCGTCGACCCTTACCTGATCCTCGATGGCGATCACATCACGGCATGCAACCAGGCGGCCGTCGACCTGCTGCGTTACGACAGCAAGGATGAACTCCTGACCCGTCATCCGGGTGATCTTTCCCCGGATTTCCAGCCGGACGGCGAGCCCTCGAAGGGCAAGGCCGAGGCCATGATCGCCACGACCTATGCACGCGGCAAACACCGCTTCGACTGGGTCCATCGCAAGAAAGACGGCGAGGACTTTCCGGTGGAGGTCACCCTCACGCCAATCGAGCTGGCGGGCAAACAGGTACTGCTGCTCGTCTGGCATGATCTGAGCGAGCGCATCAAGGCGGAGCAACAGCTGCGCGACAGTGAGCGCAGGATCAGCGAACAGCTGGCCTACCAGTCGGCTATTCTCGAAAATGCCGCAGACGGCATCGTCGTGATCGACCAACAGGGAACCGTGAAGACCTTCAGCCCCGCTGCCGTGCGAATCTTCGACTACAGCGCGGCCGAGGTGGTGGGACAAAACATCAAGATGCTGACACCGGAGCCTGTCCGCAGTGAACATGACGGCTACCTGCGACGCTACCTGGAAGGCGGGGAGCCACATGTCGTCGGCCGCAACCGGGAAGTCGAGGGACAGCGCAAGGACGGGGGGATTTTTCCAATGGACCTGGCCGTCAGCGAGGTCAGGCTGGGCAGCGAGCGGATATTCGTCGGCATTATTCGTGACATCACCCAGCGCAGGCAGGCCGATGAAGCCATGCGGCAAGCGAAGGAAACCGCCGACGCGGCCAACCAGGCCAAGAGCGAATTCCTTGCCAACATGAGCCACGAGTTGCGCACTCCCATGAACGCCATCCTCGGCTACAGCGACATGCTGATCGAGGAAGCCGAGGACCTCGAGCAGGAGAATTTCGTCGC
>JAOUCV010000128.1 GCA_029859555.1 Gammaproteobacteria bacterium | reverse complement strand
AACCTCAGTCGCCATCATGGAGGTACTACAGGATATAACTCCGGATATCGAGATATTTTCCGTCGACGAGGCCTTCCTTGATATCACGCGCTGCCAGCGCCTGCTGGGTACGCCACTGCAGATAGCCCAACTGGCGAAACAGAAGGTATTCGAGGCTTCCGGAATCCTGTGCTCCATTGGTGTCAGTGGCGATAAAACCACGGCCAAATTTGCCGCCAAGCTCAACAAGCCAAACGGCCTGACCATTATCCCGCCAGACGAGGCCGCCGCATGGCTGCGCGAGGTGCCTGTTACCGGACTATGCGGCATAGCAAAGGGGATCGGCAAATTTCTGGCCGAACACGGTGTATACACCTGCGGGGAGATGAAAAATCTGCCCATCAGTGTGCTCGCCCGCCGCTTTGGCAACCCGGGAAGGCGTATCTGGTATATGTGCCAGGGACAGGACCCTGCCGCCTTGCAGCAAAACGTCCCTGCACCCAGGTCTGTCGGCCATGGCAAGGTTGTGCCACCCAACACCCGCTCTCCAGATGTCTTGCTGACCTACCTGCTGCATATGAGCACCAAAGTCGGCGCCCGGCTGCGACGCCATCAGCTACAGGCGCAAAGTTTCAGCATCGGCCTGCGTGCTGCTGAAGGCTGGCTCGGCGACCGGCTGCAAACGGCTCTTCCCACCAATGATAGCCGTCAGATCATGGCCCTGTGCCGGCATGTCATCAACGACATATGGAATGGAGAAGGTATACACCAGGTGCAGGTAACCGCACTGAATCCGTGCGACATCGACAGCCAACTCGAACTGTTCACCACCACGGACAACATCTGCGATGCAGTAAATGCAGCCATGGATATGGTCAATCGGCGGTATGGTGAATTTACACTCGCACCGGCGCGGTTGCTTAATCGTTCCAGCATGCCCAACGTTATCGCACCGGCATGGAAACCGTTTGGGCATCGAAAGACCATTTGAGAATCCCATGTGCGGCGGCGTCTATTACACAACACGAAACCAGGATATACGGGTCTATTTTCCAAACCCGAAAGCCTTGCTGCCCGTTAAAACCCGCAGTAATGATATAACAACACTGGCATGGGGACGGCGCCGCGAACAGGCCGGCGCGCTGCCGCTTGGTGGCTGGGCGCGCCTCGACAGCATCTATGCCGGACGCTGGGACCGCTGGTTCCCGGTGCCGGTAAAAATCCAGGTAAAAAGCTTCATGGAAAAAGACCTTGAAGGCCACAGCCACTGGTTTGATCTGACCAAGGGGCAATGGATACAGGGGCTGGTCGCACGCTATCGGCATGAACGCCGGGTGTACGTAGTGACGATCGAACCGGAAATGGCCGAAGCCGTACATGATCGCTGGCCACGTATTATGAGCGGATAAAACAGGAAATTGGTGCCCGGGGCCGGAATCGAACCGGCACGGCCGTTAAGCCGAGGGATTTTAAGTCCCTTGCGTCTACCAATTTCGCCACCCGGGCAATATAACGGGTTGGCATTCTACCGTGGTAAAGGCGAGTAGAGAAGAATTGGAGGCTGAGGCCGGAATCGAACCGGCGTCCACGGCTTTGCAGGCCGCTGCATAACCACTCTGCCACCCAGCCGGTGGGTATTTATAGAACGTATGCCCTGACAAGAAAAACCCCGGTAGATAACCGGGGCTCCCTGTCGCATATTTGGAGCGGGAAACGAGATTCGAACTCGCGACCCCAACCTTGGCAAGGTTGTGCTCTACCAGCTGAGCTATTCCCGCGAACTGCAACCCGTCATTTTATAGACTGACGCTTGGCTGTCAAGCACCATCCTGTGGAGAATGGGCCTCTTTACCCGACAAAATGGGCCAGGCAGCCTTCAAATAAACGAACATTGACCACAACGTCAGGATGGCGGCGATATACAGCAGGATCACACCAACCATATGCGTGGGAAACGTCCCTACCGGGATCTTGTACAACAACAGCAGAATCGCGATCATTTGCAGCGTCGTTTTAACCTTGCCGACAATTGAGACTGCGACCCTGGTACGCGCACCAATCTCCGCCATCCACTCGCGCAACGCGGATATCACTATTTCCCGACCGATAATAACAGCGGCCGGAACGGCAAACAGCTCGCTTGGATTATCCTGTACCAACAACACCAGCGCCACAGCGACCATCAATTTATCAGCCACTGGATCCAGAAAAGCACCAAACAGAGAGGTTTGCTGCAAACGGCGGGCAAGGTAGCCATCCAGCCAGTCAGTTATCGCTGCCAGTCCGAAAATCAGTGCACTAATCTGATAAGACCAGGGCCCCGGCATATAAAACACGACTACCAGCACCGGGATCAAAATGATCCTCAGAAACGTCAGTATATTTGGAATAGTCCACTGCATTTATTAATTACTCCGGGAGATCTGCCAGATCTGCCCTAGTCACCATGAAAAGCATCATAGATTTGCTGTGCAAGCTTACGGTTCACACCCGTCACCCGCGCCAGGTCATCAACACCTGCCCGGGCAACCTCCCTGAGTCCGCCCAGCTGTTGCAACAGCTGTTGACGCCGTTTAGGTCCGACCCCGGGTATTTGTTCCAGCGGCGAGGTACGCCGTGTTTTTGCACGTCGCTGCCGATGCCCGGTGATCGCAAAACGGTGCGCCTCATCCCTGACCTGTTGTATCAGGTGCAAAGCCGGCGAATCTGCAGACAACGTTAACGTGTCACCTTCACCATATAAATGCAACGTTTCCAGTCCCGGCTTTCTGCCCGGCCCCTTGGCAACTCCTATTATACGCACATCAATGATCTGTAATTCTTCAAGCGCCTTGCTGGCCGAACTTATCTGCCCCTTGCCCCCATCAATTAACAACAAATCCGGCAGTACCCCCTCGCCCTTCTTGACCCGGGTATAACGGCGCTTCAGCGCCTGCTCCATGGCACCATAATCATCACCCGGCTGGATATCCTTGATATTAAAGCGCCGGTAATCGGATTTCAAAGGGCCTTCAACGCCAAACACAACACATGATGCGACGGTAGATTCCCCGCTGGTATGACTTATGTCAAAACATTCGATGCGCTCCGGCAGCTCATCAAGCCCCAGCACTGATAACAAAGACTGCATCCGGTCGGAATAGCCCTTGCGTGAATTATTATAGGAATGCAGGGAATGTTCGGCATTGCTCAATGCCATATTTACCCAGCGCGCACGATCACCCCGTACACTGGTGAGTAACTCAACCCGGCGCCCCGCCTGCTCGGATAACAGACCTGACAGCAACGCACCATCCTCTGGCACATGACTTAGCAGCAGCTCGGAAGGTACGTCCTTGCCGGAATAATATTGGGGGATAAAAGCAGACAGTACGGCAGCCGCATCGGACTCCAGCGGCACCTTCGGAAAAAACACTGCATTACCCAGGTTGCGGCCGTCACGGATAAAAAACACCTGCACACAGGCATTACCCTTGTCTGTCTTGCAGGCAAGAATATCAGCATCGCCCCGCTCCCGGCTGATGCATTGCTTTTCCTGGACCTTGTGAAGACTGGCTATCTGGTCACGAAAAATCGTGGCCTGCTCATATTCCTGTCGCGACGAGGCCGCTTCCATTTGTGTCACAAGATCATTAATTACTTCGCGGCTCTTGCCCTCAAGAAACAAGACCGTACGCCGCACGTCTTCCGCATACTGCGTATCGCTGATCAAGCCGACACAGGGTGCCGCACAGCGCTTGATCTGGTATTGCAGGCAGGGTCGGCTGCGATGACTGAAGAAGCTGTCCTCACATTGTCGCACCTTGAACAGTTTCTGCAGCAGATGCAGGCTTTCGCGTACAGAACCCGCACTCGGATAGGGCCCGAAATAACGGCCTTTCCTGCGCCGCGCACCGCGATGCATGCATACCCGGGGAAACTCCTGCCCTGATGACAGGTAGATATACGGATAACTCTTGTCATCGCGCAACAGTACATTATAGCGGGGGCGCAATTCCTTGATCAGGTTACATTCGAGCAGCAGGGCTTCCGCCTCGGTATGGGTTACCATAACTTCGATGGCTGCAATCTGATCAACCAGTGCACGGGTTTTCACACTCAGGCCCGACTTGCGAAAATAGCTTGATACCCGGTTATGCAGATTGCCGGCCTTGCCGACATACAACACCGTCCGTTCACTATCCAGCATCCGGTAAATGCCGGGGCGATTCGTCAGGGATTTTAGAAACTCATTCGAATCAAATAAAGGAGCCGGCGTTGCCATCAGCCACTGACACCGGCCTGCTCACTGCTACTGTCAAGCAGCTGCCTGGACAACTGAAAGACCTGTCCGAACATTTCTGGCGTTAGTCTCCGGGTCTGGGTGTTATAGCGACTGCAATGATATGAATCGACCAGCGACAGATTATCCGTCAGCGTGTGTATACCGCCATGCGCAAACCTGTAAGCCGACAATTTCATTCCGAGCACACGTAATACCGCATCATGCGCCAGCTTGCCCAGCGCCAGCAAAACAGCCGGAGCAGGCAAGCCGTCAATCTCGGCACGCAGGTAATGATTGCATGTCTTGACCTCATCGAGCAGCGGCTTGTTTTGCGGGGGAAGACATTTTACCGCATTGGTAATTCGGCAGTCGCGCAGTTGCAGTGCATCATCACGGGAAACGGATTCAGGCTGATTGCTGAAGCCATAGTCAAAAAGTGTTTGATATAACAAAATACCGGCATGATCACCGGTGAACGGCCGGCCAGTGGCATTGGCACCGTGCATACCCGGTGCCAGGCCGACAATAAGCAAGCGGGCGTTATCATCACCAAACGGTGCTACCGGGCGGGCATGGTAATCAGGATGTTTGACAGCAACCTGGTCAAGAAAACCGGCGAGTCGGGGGCAGTCTCTGCAATCAGGATTAAATTTCGACGAGTTGTTCCGAGACATTCAGGGTTTCAGCGTGACCGTTATTCGGGTTAAGGCGCACAATTTCATGCGCGTTGGTGTTGGCAATGTATAGGGTATCGTCATGAAACGCCAGCCCACCCGGTTCTTCCAGCCTGTGGTCAATCATCACACTCGAAACAAACTCACTATTTATACCTATTCTCTTGATTTTATTATTATATGTATCTGCTATCCACAGCATTCTGTGCTCCGGGTCAGCATGGATATCAAGTGGATACTGCAACCGTGCCGTATTGCCGCTACCGTCTTCGTCACCGTAGTCAAACAGCCCTTCACCGACAATGGTGCGAACCGCACCGGTTTCGACATCCACCTCGCGTACCGCAGAAGCGCCGGCATCGATGCTGTAGAGCCGGTTAAACATCAGCGCCAGGCCGTTTGGCTGCGCAAAGGCCGCTGTGGTGGCGGGACCGTCCAGCAAGCCCTCCTTGCCGCTGCCCGAAAACAGCTTCAGCGTATTCACTACCAGCGAAAGACACCAGATCTGGTGCAACCCTGACATCGCGATATACAACTTGCCGTCCTTGAACACGACATCAGAAGGCGAATTCAGGCTGACATCAACCGGCATCTCGTAATGATCAAGCAACGGAATGCCGACCTTGCCGTTCCCCGCAATCGTATCAACGTCGCCTGTGACAATATCAATACGCCTGATGGCATGATTATGGGCATCGGCAATATACAGAAAATCATCGGCAAGCGTCATCCCCTGCGGATTATGAAAAGCCGCATTGGTACCATTGCCGTCTATAAATCCGGCGACCTCGCCGCCGTACTGACGCAACACGTCTCCATGCAGGGACAGCACCAGAATTCGGTTATGTCCACTGTCAGAGACATACAGCCGGTCTTTTGCTGTGATGATCCTGCCGGGAAACGACAGTGCCGCAGGCGCCTCACGTGTACGATGTCCTGTTACCGGTGCCGGGGCCAGAGAATCAATGCAGCTGTTTTTATTTACCTGGTTTCCAATCACCAGGTCCAGCTGGGCAAGTTTGCCATCGCCTGTCATCGAACCGAGCACAAATCCCTCGCGGTCAACCAGTACTTGCGTAGGCCACGCCCTGACACCATACATATTCCAGAGGTGCTTCTCCGGATCATGGACAAGCGCATGATTGATCTGGTACTTGTTGATTGCCTTGAGGATATGTGATCGTTTTCTTTCGGCTGCATACCTGGGTGTGTTGACACTGATAATCACCAGATCATCACGATACTTTCTGCCGAGAACCTTGAGGTCCTGCAATACACGCTGACAATAAATAGATGAACTTGCCCCGAAAACCAGCAACACAACACGACCAGCCTGATCAGCCAGCCTGACGGGGCGATCGACATTAAACCATTCCAGGCCTTCTGAAAACTCCGCTGCACGACTCCTGTTTGCCGACATTTCTCACTCCTGCACAAACGCCCGATTACCAGCATGCCCGCAAAAAAAGGCAACCGGAATCATCATGCCAGAGGCAGGGAAAAATACTCTGATGAAAGTCTCAAAATGGCAGAGCGGCAGCTGCCAAACAACCTGGCGGCCAG
>JAOUCV010000127.1 GCA_029859555.1 Gammaproteobacteria bacterium | reverse complement strand
ACTGCCGCGCCAGCCCCCTGAGGGTCAACGCCTGCGGCGTTGCTGTCTCGCTATGCTGCGCATCGCTCGGCTCGAACCCGGGGTTCTCATCCCCTTGTAAAAACCGGACAAATAAAAAAGCCCGCTTGAAGCGGGCTTGTTTATTTATGGCGTCCCCAAGGGGATTATTCGTCGCAGCGCTCCTCACCCCTGCGGGGTCAACGCCTGCGGCGTTGCTGTCTCGCTATGCTGCGCATCGCTCGGCTCGAACCCGGGGTTCTCATCCCTTTGTAAAAACCGGACAAATAAAAAAGCCCGCTTGAAGCGGGCTTGTTTATTTATGGCGTCCCCAAGGGGATTCGAACCCCTGTTGCCGGGATGAAAACCCGGTGTCCTAGGCCGTCTAGACGATGGGGACTAGAAACATCAAAAACAAGCACCGGACTGCGGTGCTGCATTCAACCATACGAGTGGTTAAAAAAGGCACAGGTCTAGACATCTTGTTCTGGTGGAGCCAGGCGGGATCGAACCGCCGACCTCTTGCATGCCATGCAAGCGCTCTCCCAGCTGAGCTATGGCCCCGTAAAACAGAGCGGGCAATTTACGTCAGGCACCCTCCGCTGTCAAGGCTGAAAGCGGATATATCGTCCTTTCTGCTCGCTGTTAACTCGCTGATTGGCTGAAAAATTGCCAAACCCTAGGCTTTTTGCTGCGCCTCGATCTTCGCCCAGGAATCACGCAAGGTCACGGTACGATTAAAGATCATCGGCGAACCCTCCGGCTGGTGCAGATCCACGCAAAAATAACCTTCACGCTCGAACTGAAAACGTTCTCCCGGGTGTGCATCTGCCAGCGACGGCTCAACAATACTTTGCGTGAGCGTCCGCAGTGAATCCGGATTCAGGTACTCACGGAAGTCCTTTTCATCCCGGCTGGTATCGGGGGCTGGCTGGCTGAACAAACGGTCATACAGGCGTATTTCCGCCTCAATACCGTATTTCGCAGAAACCCAGTGAATAACGCCCTTGACCTTGCGACCTTCGGGATTGGCTCCAAGGGTCGCTGGATCATAACTGCAATGCAGTTCGACAATCTCGCCAGCTGCATCCTTGATAACCTCGTCACATCGAATGACATAAGCATTGCGCAAACGCACTTCGCCACCGGTAACCAGGCGCTTGAATTTCTTTGAAGCGGTTTCAAGAAAATCCTGCCTGTCAATGTAGAGCTCACCGGTAAAAGGCACAGTGCGTGTACCCAGTGATTCATCCTGTGGATGATTAGCCACTTCCAGCTGTTGTTCCTGTCCTTTCGGATAATCTGTAAGCACAACCTTGAGTGGATGCAATACGGCCATTCTTCTCTGCGAATTGGCATTCAGATCTTCCCGGATACAACTCTCAAGCATTCCCATCTGCACGGTATTTTCGGATTTGCTGATACCAATACGCGTGCAAAAATCCCGGATAGATTCTGGTGTAAAGCCACGTCGGCGCAGCCCGGCTATGGTTGGCATACGCGGGTCATCCCAGCCTTCAACATGCCCATCATCAACCAGTGTGGTGAGTTTGCGCTTGCTCATGACTGTATATTCGAGATTCAGCCGGGAAAATTCGATCTGTTGTGGATGACAGGGCACGGAAGTATTTTCCAGTATCCAGTCATACAATGGGCGATGATCAGCGAATTCCAGGGTACAAATCGAATGCGTAATACCTTCCAGTGCATCAGACACGGGATGGGTAAAGTCATACATGGGATACATGCACCATGACTCGCCAGTCTGGTGATGAATAACGCCCTGGCGAATACGGTATAGCGTCGGGTCACGCATATTCATGTTGGGTGAAGCCATATCAATCTTTGCCCGTAGTACCCGCGCTCCATCCTCAAACTCACCGGCACGCATACGCTGCAGCAGCTCTAGATTTTCATCAACCGGGCGTTCCCGGTAAGGACTGGGCTTGCCCGCCTCTGTCAGGGTACCGCGAAACTCTCGCGTTTCATCTGCCGTCAAGTCACACACATAGGCCTTACCGGCCTTGATCAACTCAACCGCGATCTCGTAGAGTCGGTCAAAGTAGTTAGAGGCATAGTACAAACGATCACCCCAGTCATACCCCAGCCAATGGATATCCTGCTTGATTGACTCAATATATTCGACGTTTTCCTTGTGCGGATTAGTATCGTCAAAGCGAAGATTACAGGTGCCCTTGTAGTCGACAGCAATACCAAAATTCAGACAAATCGACTTGGCATGACCGATATGCAGATAACCATTTGGCTCAGGAGGAAAGCGTGTGACCACCCTGCCCCGATGCTTGCCAGTGGCATTGTCGCCATCGATTATCTGGCGAATAAAGTTACCTGCTACAGTTGCTTCACCCTCATTCATGATGCCTGCTCTTCTATACGATGGTTAATATAGGCAAGTGCCTTGTCGATACGTCGCAGGCAGGCCTCCCGGCCAACCAGCTCCAGTGTTACATCAATACCCGGCGATGCCGCCCTGCCGGCGACAGCGACACGCAGTGGCTGTGCCACCTTGCCCATGTTCAGTGACAGCGATGCGGACACGTCGATTACAACCTGGTGCAGTTCTTCTCCCACCCAGCCGTCCAGCGCTGCAAGTTTCTGACGCACCTGCTGTAAAGGCTCCAGTGCTGCTGCCTTGAGATGTTTTTTTGCTGCCTTCGGTTCAAATTCATCAAAATCCCGGTAAAAGAAGGCACTGATCTCGGCCATCTCGACCAGTGTTTTGGCACGTTCCTGCTGCTGGCGAGCCACCTCAACCAGGTCGGGGCCCGCAGCCGGGTCAATGCCGAGATCGCCCATGTGCGGGCTTAGCAATCGGGCAACGCGTGCCGGTTCAGACTGCTTTATATAGTGCTGGTTAATCCACAGCAGCTTCTCGGTGTTGAATGCAGAAGCCGCCTTGTTGACGTCCTCTATGGCAAACAGCTCGACCATCTGGTCCAGCGTAAAGAGTTCCTCGTCACCATGTGACCATCCGAGCCGTACGAGGTAATTCAACAGCGCCTCCGGCAGAATACCCTGGTTGCGGTATTCCATCACACTGACCGCACCATGACGTTTCGACAGCCGAGATCCATCATCACCGAGAATCATCGGCACATGCGCATAGCGTGGAGGCTCCTTGCCAAGCGCCTTCAGAATATTGACCTGGCGCGGCGTATTATTCACATGGTCATCACCACGAATTACGTCGGTAATACCCATGTCAGAATCGTCGACCACGACGGTCAGGTTGTAGGTTGGTGAACCATCACTACGCCTGATGATCAAATCATCCAGCTCATTATTACTAAACACGATCTTGCCACGCACCTGGTCATCGACGACAACCGTACCCTCATCCGGATTACGGAAACGGATCACATGAGGCTCGGTTGCCTCAATCGATAAACTGCGACAATGCCCGTCATAGCGAGGTTTCTCCTTGCGCGCCATTTGACCTTCCCGCAAGGTTTCCAGCCGTTCCTTTGGACAATTACAACGATAGGCGAGATTTTTTTCCAGCAACTCGTCGATTACTTCGTTATATCTGTCAAAACGTTTGGTCTGGTAGAACGGGCCTTCATCGTACTCAAGCCCGAGCCACGTCATAGCCTCAAGAATGGCATTTATAGATTCAGCTGTGGAACGCTGCAGATCGGTGTCTTCAATGCGCAACACATACTTCCCGCCGTGCTTGCGGGCATGCAGCCAGGAAAACAGCGCGGTACGTGCGCCACCAACATGCAGATAGCCCGTCGGACTGGGCGCAAAACGTGTTTTGGTACTCATGAAGTTATTAACCGGTCAAAAAAGAAGCCTATTCTACGAACCTGCCGGCTCGTATCAAGCAATACCGGGGCTATATTCACCCTCAACAGGCTTTATCAGGCTGGTGAACGCATCACGCAGCATTTCCTGATCTACCGGCTTGAGCATAAAGCGGCTCACTCCCAGGCGATTGCACTCATCATGGACCTCTGTGGTCGCATCGCCTGTTACCACCATCACAGGGGCCATATCTCCACCTGAATTAGCAGCCTGGTAGGCTTCAATGACATCAAAACCCGACATACCAGGCATCTGGATATCAAGCAGCAGCAGGTCATAACTGCCGGACTGCAATTTTTCCAGCGCCGCGGCACCGGATGCCGCAAACTCGGAGGCAACACCCATGTCATCCAGCATTGCCCGCATTACATGGCGGTTCAGCTTGCTGTCATCAGCCACCAGTACCATGAGTGGCTTATCATCCTTCCGGAAACGGCTGAGATCCTCCCGGCGCAGCTGTTTTGAACAACTGTTCAGAACCTGTGAAGCATACATGCGTACATTATCGAAGCGCTCAAGCGAGTCAACAACCAGGTCAAACCCTGCATGCAGATACTGCATACGTCTGCCAGCACGCTCATCAAGCGCAACCAGACAAACGCCTGCCTCATGGGCCTCATTGACCAGTACTGATAATTCATCCATCGGCAAATCCTGACAATCGATGATGACGCAGCAATCATCAAACCGAACATCACGCTGTTTCAGGGTTTGCCAATCCTGGCAGATCAGTGCACTGCTATCACAGCTAACATCCTTGAATAACCGGACCTTGACCGTGTCCTTTGTAAGTAAACAGTACTCCGGGTATCCTGCCTCCATAGTAAAGGCTGCGCCTGTTGCATCAGCCACACTGTGTAGCGGCAACCGGAACCAGAATTTGCTGCCTTTACCCTGCTCGCTTTCAACTCCAATCACACCCCCCATCAGCTCGACCAGGTGCTTGGCAATTGCCGTACCCAGTCCGGTACCGCCATATTGCCGCTGCACAGAATCATCCGCCTGCCTGAATCTTTCAAAGATTCGTGATTGAAGCTCGCCGGGAATACCGATCCCGGTATCGTTCACCTCGAATAGAATCTGCGCACCTCGCTCCTCGTCGTCAATTTTCCGCACCACCAGGCTAATTTCGCCGGCTGAAGTGAATTTGGCGGCGTTGCCGATCAGGTTCACCAGAATCTGTCGTATCCGGTCACTGTCACCATATATACACGGTGACAGGATGACATCCATATCTGTTATGTACCTGACCCTGCCTTGCTCCATCTGCATGGAAAACAGACTGCTAACGGAATGAATCAGCGCATACAGATCAAACGCTTCATTTTTTATCTGTACACGCCCGGACTCGATCCTTGAAAAATCCAGCACTCCTTCTATCAAGGCCATCAGACTTCTTGATGCAGCTTTTATATTTTTTGCAATCTGTGCCTGCTTCATCTCGTCAGTCGTTTTTCCCAACAAGTCACTGAAACCAACAATGGCATTTAGTGGCGTTCTTATTTCATGACTAACATTTGCCAGAAACCTGGTTTTTTCGATGTTTGCCTGTTCTGCGCGTTCTTTTTCCATGTTTAATCTTCTAAGCAATAAAGCTACATAAGACGGCACTACTGCTAGAACAACAATACCAGTAATAACTATTGGACCTAGATTTCCCCAAAACGGGCTGGTTATTGACAAAACCATGAAACAGCATATCGACAATGACGCACATGCTATTAAATACTTAACACCGTAACGAAACCCATTACCAATAGTAACGAAGAGGTACACAGAAAACAGTGGAGCACCATAGTGTGACAAATAGTTCATTATTATAGTCACACTTACAACATCTAAAATCATACCTAAACTATATCTTACCTCCTTCAATAAAAAGTCTTTCCATACAAATGCAAAAAGAATAGCTGACAGTAAAATATTTGCCACACCATAGTTAATCGCCATATCAATCGAACTTGCTGAGATATTCTCTTTAACCCTAACAATTAGTATGCAAATAAATACAACACCAACTATGATCATCCTCAGCATAGCTTGTTCTTTTTCAAGCTTATTATCGCCAGACATCACTCCCCCCCCCATCCTAAAAAATACTTATTGCACGTCACATGAGCTTGCAAGTCATGAAAATTAAATAGTAACAATATATAGAATCGATAACATTAGCGCACCTATAACGCTACCTTCTCTAACAAGCTATATTCATCCAAAAATACTGTATATAATTACAGTATATGAACAAAGCCGTCCCTAATAGAAAAAACCGCTTACCAGCATGGTCCCGCGCCATTGCACTGGTCGACATGAATGCCTTCTTTGCCTCTATCGAGCAACGCGATTGCCCCGAATGGCGCGGACGCCCGGTAGCTGTCACCAATGGCAATCAGGGAACCTGCATTATCACCTGCTCCTACGAAGCGCGCGCCTACGGCATCCAGACCGGCATGCGCCTGAAACAGGCCCGGCAACTTTGCCCTGAGCTTATCCAGTGCCCGTCGCAGCCCGAACGCTATGCCGCAACCTCAGTCGCCATCATGGAGGTACTACAGGATATAACTCCGGATATCGAGATATTTTCCGTCGACGAGGCCTTCCTTGATATCACGCGCTGCCAGCGCCTGCTGGGTACGCCACTGCAGATAGCACAACTGGCGAAACAGAAG
>JAOUCV010000126.1 GCA_029859555.1 Gammaproteobacteria bacterium | reverse complement strand
GGGGGACAGGCCCTAAAGGTCAGACAGCAAATTCACAATGACACTGCCATCTACCGGCTCCAGACCGTGGTGCGCAGGAATGTTAATCAACGAAGACCGGCCACGCAGTGCCGGAATATTGTTCATGTCCTGGCTATAGGTCGGCACGATATAGTCCCCGCCCCCCATTTCAGATGCACCCCTGACGATTGAGAAGTATGCAATATCGGGATGTGGCTGGCCGTTCAGCCAGTACAACAACGTTCCGGGTTGCGGACGCACCAGGTCGACATACAGGCTGCGTGAACGCATCGCCGTGTGATAGGCGTCACCGCCGATCAGGTCGGTCACTATGGAAATCGGAAACGGAATATCCGTTGCATCCAGCGCCTGCTCGGCACGAACTGTCCCGAGGTGCGGACTGGCAATAGTTATCAGCGCCTTTACATTGCGGGCATCACCACGCACCAGCGCGGTACGTGCCACCACGCCACCGGCAGAATGGCCGACCAGTACTACCGGCTCAGCGCCATGCGTGTTGCTGATGGCCGCGAGTATTTCACGCAACTGGTAAACCTGTACCAGCACCGGCGCCTCGGAAGGCAGATCCACCGCATAGAATTTGCGCTCGGCCTGCATACCCGGCGCCGGGATCAGCTGGATACCCGCAGGTCCGGCCACATAGACACCGGCACGTTGCCAGTCATGACGCTGCAACACATCGGTTATCCCGCTGCCGTCCCAGGACTGCGCACCACTCAGATAGCCATGCACCAGCACCATCACATCCGCGCGCACTGTCAATGAAAACAGCCCTGCAAGCAGGACCAGTAAAGTAATTAATCCTTTCTTCATGGGATCACCTCGCAGTGACTCAGAGTGAAAACACAAAATCTGTTCCCCTGCAGGAGCTTTGACAGACCGCTCCCGGGATAGCCAAATCAACATTGGCGGCAGTTTTGAGAGATCACTCCCGGCTTCCTGCCTCCCGTGATCTACCTGCATCCCTGCAGGCAAAAAAACGGGGGCGACTCACAAGAGCCGCCCCCGTTGACTTTCCTTACTGTCAGGCCAGTATCTTACTGGGCAGCCGGAGCAGCAGGAGCAGCAGGAGCAGCCGGGGCATAGCCGTAAGGCGCAGCAGGAGCACCATAGCCATAGCCGGGAGCACCATAACCATAACCAGGACCATAGCCACCATAACCAGGGCCATAACCGCGGTAACCGCGATAGTCGTTGTAACCACGACCGTAACCGCTGCCACGGCCACTGCCGCTACCACTCATGTTAAAGCCGAAGTTGCCGTCCATCGCGCCATCACCCCAGCCATCACCCCAGCCGTCGTTACCCCAGCCGTTGTTACCATAACCGTTGTTGCCCCAAGGACCCCAGTTGCCCCAGGCTGAAGCAGCCGAAGAGGCAACAGCGATTGTTGCGGCAAGAATTAATGTAGAAACCTTTTTCATAATGATTCTCCAAATGTAGTGAATGAGTAAACCCGGTAAAAATTATGTGTGCTAAATACGGGAATAATAATATAAGTATCTACTTAATTTAGCAAGGGCTAATTTAATTATTTTTGAATAGACTGGAGGATATTTTATACATAATCATATATTTCATTATATTAAAGAATATTTTTTATTTCCTTTCTCAAGTTAATCTCGTCTCAACTTGGCAAATTCAGCAACTGTAGCCCTGCTCAGGGCAAGGAAAGTGTTGCCGAATCCCCGAGAGACTGCCTGATCTCCTGCTCGCTGGGGTAACGGGCAAAGTAGGGAAAGTCATAGGCGCCACCACAAATCAGGCGGATTACGTCCGGTTGCTGTTGCGAATACAGGCTGAAATGATAAGCCAGCATGATCCATTCAGCCGAATCATCGGCCAGCAGCTGGAAATCACCCGTTGCGGCCAGCTGAATACGGCGTGGTCGCTGCACATAATGCGTAATCCCTCTGACAGAAGTGATCTCGAACACACCGGCGTGAACGGTTTGTGCGGTTTCCCGAACCGTCCTGACTTCCAGTTCGCAATGCGGCGCATATTCACCGGAACCATAGCTGAATGTGCCACCCTGAAAAACTGCATGCGCCTGTCGCGGCGGGATACGTATGTCTTGATGAAGTACCAGGGTCTTTGCCGAGAGTTCCTGAAAATCATTGCCATCGACCGCCACCAGCAAGCCTGACTGACAAGCTGATAAAGCTGACAGCAAAACCGGTAACAACAGATACAGACACCCTTTCATCGATGCACTACCTCAACTCAGTCGGCACAAGAAGGGCCTCACCATAGCACCACAAGCAGGAAGGTGCCTGCAGCGCCATGAATCTGGCGACAGCCACCAATAGCTCTAAAACAGGCCCGATTGACAAGCAAATGACATAAACTCCATTCTGGTTTAGATAAATATTTTAATTTATTGTTATATATGATTTTATATGTGATATTTTTACCTGACCACCGTTCCGGAGAGCCTCTCTGGAGCGCCATATCACCCGGCGATGCGACCCGCCTTCAGCGCCCAGAAAGTGGCTACTTATCTTTAATTTACAGTCAGATACCCCTCTGACCCGCAGTGGATGGCTGCGCAAACAAGCAGTATCTCGCCACGGAAAACCGGGCAGAAAAATATTTTCCAGTGACATTCGAATATACAAAAATTACCCAATCCCGATAAATGAGCAATATCAGAATCCTACATTCACCGACTCGGAACAGGGGAAAATCGCGTCAATCTATTGTGGTTGACAGCCCCCGGCTCAGAAGGCGTAATAAGTAACATCATCGATCAAGGCAATCTTGCAAGGGGTGAACAGTCATGGGAAACATTTTCTTCGATGTCGACCAGCTGGCTCACCTGAGCAGAACCGAACAGGCACAATGCCTCGAACAGGCGGAGCGTCGGATCGATGATGTACAACGTACTGCCGCCAATGATCCAGCCGCCCAAACCTGGGTGGATCAACAGCGAAAATACCTAGTGGAGATGCAGTACCAAATATTTGAGTGTTAGCCCAAACACCAACCTCCTTTAAACCCGCCATACCGGCGGGTTTTTTTTGTGCACTCGCCAGCCCCACCGGAAGCGGCTAATCTTTGCATCAGGACTAGGGGAAATCACCACTGATGCGTGCCTGGCTGATATATCAACTGTTTTTATTGCTGGTCATCACCAATGCCATGCCGGTGATCGCCAGCCTGCTGGCAGGCAGACGCTGGAACTGGCCACTGGACGGCAACCGCCTGTTCCTTGACCACAAGCCACTGCTGGGACCGTCGAAGACCCTGCGCGGCGTCGTTGCAGCCGTTGTCGTTACTGCCCTGGTCGCACCGCTGTTTGATCTGACACTCACTGAAGGCGCCCTGTTTGCATTACTGGCGATGGCGGGAGATCTCTGCTCCAGTTTCCTGAAGCGCCGTCTTGGTCTCGCCTCCAGCCGCTCGGTACCGTTACTGGATCAGCTACCGGAAACGCTGTTACCGCTGTGGGGACTACAAGCCGCGCTGGGTACAACCATTAGTGAAATACTGGTAGCGGTGGCGCTGTTTGTGGTCGTTGACCTGCTGCTCTCCCGGCTGCTCAGGACGCACAACAAGCACTAGCCGCCAGCAATCTCAGGCACGGTGCAGATGATGCAGCGTGATCTCCGGCGGGCAATTGATCCGCACATCAACTATGCAGGCTCCGGAGCCGGCTGCGGTATAGCCCGCCAGCCCCTGATACTCCCAGGCGCCGGCACAATAGGCGCGCGGACAACTGGCATTACACATCACCGGATAACCACCGGGCAGGCAAATCTGGCCGGCATGCGTATGTCCACACAACATGACATCAAAATCTGCATGCGCAGCATGCCGGTAAATTTCGGGAGAGTGCGCCAGCAGGATTGACAGCGCCTCTTCAGGAATATTATCTGCCGCCTTTTCCAGGTTGTCAGCACGGTAATAGTGCGGATCATCAATACCCGCCAGGTATACAGAGTCGTCACCGCGTTGCAGCACAACCTGTTCATTCAGCAACAGCCGAATATCCATCGCCTCGATACCCGGCACCATGCAAACCGTATCGTGGTTACCGAGGATCGCGTACACCTCGCCGTCAAGGTGCGCGCGCACCTGCTGCAGCCCCGTCAACGCCGCCTCATAGGGACCGTATGTCTCTGCACGGAAATCGCCGGTCAATACACACAGGTCGTACTTGACCTGGCGTACCGCCTCAATCAGTGCATGTGGAAAATCAGGCGCCATATCCAGATGCAGGTCCGAAATCTGCAGCAGCGTGAAACCCTCAAACGCTGCCGGCAGCTGCGGCAGCACAATGCGGTTATGACGAACTTCTATGCGGCGTGCATTGCGTCGCCCCCGGCCATGCAGCAATACCAGCCGCAAGCAGTTACGGATCATGGAACGCAGTGAATACCAGTTCTCGACATGAAAAAAAGTGCGCCCCTGGCCAAACACCTTGCGCTCATAAGCCCTTTCTATACCCAGGCGTTGCTGCAGGTGGGTCTTGCCAACACGCGCCCGCAGCAGTTGCAGGGTTGCCTCATCAATCGGACAGGGGTTCATACCCCATTGTCGGACGCGGCCCGCAAGATTTCAATGCCACATTAGCGGGTTTGTTATCGACTGTATGCTTTGCTACGGTGGCTGTCAGGAGCAGGAATCTGACCTGCAGGCGTTCTATAACAGAGGGGACCTGAACATGAACCTGGAAAAGGTGATTTTTGCATTCTTCATCGTACTGGCACTGACGCTGAACTTCGGCTTCTTTATCGGCGATCTGGATGACCCCGGTCACCACAACATCTATGAATTGTTCGCCGCCCTGGTCGTCAGCCTGATCGCCACCATCATGAAGTTCGGCGATCGCGCGCATATCGGTGCGGTATTGCTGGCCACCAGCCTGGTGGCCGACCTGCAGCTGATTGCCGCCGCCGTGGTCTGGACAATAACGGAGCATGCTACCGCCACCGGCATGACACCGATGGTGATGGCAAGCATCGTCTCGTTGTCCGGTGGTGCACTGCTGGCAAATATCACCTCGGTCATTATCCTTGTCACCGAAACCGTAATGTTCCGCCGCTAGGAGCCTGTCCGACTCAGGTAATCGTAGTGAGCATGATGGGAGAGCGAGAACAAATGATCACAATATTGAGGCGCATAGTCGACCTGTGCAACGAAAGATTGGGAGCATTTGGGCCGTTCTCCCGTCAGCGTACGACTGCAGGGATGCAGGAGGTAGAGCAACGCAGGGAGCAGTTGCCGGGTAGATTGCTCCTGAGTCGGACAGGCTCCTAACCGTGTACAACATTCTTTTCCTGCTGTTGCGGCGCATGCGTGTGCCGCTGATCGTGGTGATCCTCGCCTACGCGATCTCGATACTCGGCCTGGTACTGATGCCCGGCGTCGACGACCAGGGCAATGCCTGGAAGATGAGTTTTTTCCATGCCTTCTACTTCGTCAGCTTCATGGGCTCCACCATCGGCTTTGGCGAAATCCCCTATCCGTTTTCCGATGCACAGCGCATCTGGACAACCGTCGCCATGTACATGACGGTGATTTCCTGGCTGTATGCAATCGGCGCACTGTTTTCCATTGTGCAGGACAAGGCGTTTCGGCGCGTGGTTGCCTACGCAAAGTTCACGCGCGAAGTCAGGCGTATTCGCGAACCGTTTTACCTGGTATGTGGATTTGGTGATGCCGGCCAGCTACTGATCCGGGAGCTGGCCGAACACGGCATTCGCAGCGTCGTGGTCGACAAGAACGAAACCAAAATTCATTCTCTGCAGCTGGAAGAACTGCGCATGCGCGTTCCCGGCCTCACCGCTGACTTTACAGACTCCTCTGCACTGGTAGCAGCCGGCCTGCGCAAACCGCAATGCGCCGGCGTGATTGCCCTGACCGACAATGATGACATCAACCTGATGGTATCCATTACCAGCAAACTGCTGGCACCGGATGTTACTGTCATTTGCCGCGCAGAATCGCATGATTCACAGGCCAATATCGCCTCTTTCGGCACCGACCACATCATCAATCCGTACGACAGGTTTGCCGAACGCTTTGCCATGATGTTTCAGTCACCCAGCATGTACCTGGTATACGAATGGATGACCAGCATTCAGCAGGCACCGTTAACCAAGTTTTCCGCACCGCCCAGGGGCACCTGGATAATCTGCGGTTATGGCCGTTTTGGCAAGGCGATGCAGAAGAGCCTGTCGTTCAAGGGTTTAAAAACCGTCATTGTTGAACTGGACCCGGAAGGCACCAACGCGCCGGAAGGCACTATCAAGGGACGCGGCACAGAAGCAATCACCCTGCATGAAGCCGGCATTGAATATGCCGACGGGCTGATTGCCGGTACCGACGATGACGGCAACAACCTGTCTATTATCATGACCGCCTTACATCTCAACAAAAACCTGTTCACGGTTGCACGCCAGAATGTCAGCAGCAACGATGCCATATTCGCAGCTGCCCGCACTGACATCACCATGCTGCCGGGACGGCTCATCGGCAAACAGATCATTGAC